>JAGLQR010000005.1 GCA_023136725.1 Candidatus Aminicenantota bacterium | reverse complement strand
CGCCTTCTCTTCACTAAAGTGAATTCACCTTGCCCTGAAGGAGAAGAAGTGGATTGTTCGACCAGCAGGCTATCTTTTTGGAAGAGATCCTAGCTGTTCATAGAAATCAAGACTGTCATAAACATAACGATCACGTTTGATAGTCCTGCCTCTAAATTCAATTGTGGAGATACCATGTGCAGTAATTCTTTTGTGTGTAGGCTTTATTCCCCGGAAGGTGGAAACATGAGTTCCTTTCCATACCCAGGACATGGAGACTGTGTCCCCTTCGATAGTTATTTTATTTATTCTTATCTGGATGTTGGAAAACGATTTTGCATACGGCTCAGCTGCATGTTTTGTTTCTTGAAAACCCCGGGCTCTGGGCCGGCCATCTCCGCCTGACATAATGTAATCAGAAGATATGGAGTTCTTCACCGTAGCAAAATCACCTGTCCAGAGAGCTTTGAAATATTTCTTAGCAATACTCTTTTTTATATTAGGTTTTATTTTAGATTTTCTCTGCTGTGTCCAAACAGGCTTAGATAAAACTGATAGTAAACCCCCAACAAGAACAATAAATGTACGTCTTCGTTCATAAATGAACCCATTGTTCTTTTTTCCACTTGATTCTGTTACGATGTTTCCCTTTTTTTTAACTTGTTGCATATATCCTCCTGCTCTATATTCAGAGAATAAGCCCCCCGGCCCGGTCCAGGCCGCCTTCTCTTCACTAAAGCGAATTCACCTTGCCCTGAAGGGGGAGGAGGGAAATTATTGTTTTATTATTTAAAATATGTAAGTTAGTGATATGTTGGGTACAACTATGAACATCCCGTGAGATCCGGGCATTCCTGCTGCTGTGTCATAATTCATGGGATCAACATATCTATCCTTGCCAAAAAGATGCTCGACGGCAAAGTCAAAGGAAATTTTACCTTTTTTATATCCGAATCCGAGTGTAAATGCCTTGTAGTGGAGACTCGGGAGAAGTATGTTCAATGTCTCTTCAGGTGAGGGTGATTTGTCTGTGTAAAATCCGCCCCTTAATGCAAAACTGTTTGAAAGCTTATATTCGACTCCAAACTTTATATCAACAGTATCTTCCCAATTAAGCCCGAACTCTGTCCCTTCTTCCATTCCGGCATACTTCCACATCTGATCATCGAACTCAATAGGAATGTTCTGAAGCTCACCCCAATTATTGTATGTAACATCAATTGTTATAGTAAGTTTCTCGTTTGGTGTAATTGCAACTCCGGCACCAACCCATGTGGGCCACGTCGCCGATCTGGTCCCTTCTGATTCTGTCGGGATCCCAAGTGCTGCCAGGAATGGAGCTTTAGCAGTACCTTTGATGCTGGCATTGACCGGAGTTTTCCATGTAAGGCCGAAACTTATGACATCGCTGGGTTTATACATTGCCCCGAATGTAAATCCGATTGCCATTGCGGAGAGGTCTTCTTCATATTGAAAATAGGGGATCGCGCTGCCGTCGCCGCCCGGTCTCTTCATCTTCAAGCTGACATAGTTTAGATTTATTGATGCTCCGAGAGAGAACTTATCACTGAATTTGTATGCTGCTGCAGGAGAAACAGTGACCATGAATATCGTACTGTCCCATAGCAGAGGAGTGCCACCTGTAAGAAGAGCCAGGTCATCGCCTGACCATTCCGCTCCGGCACCGGCAGGAACATATAAGGCTATCCCACCGACTATTTTATCTGAAAATTGTCTGAAGTATGAAAATGCACCGGAGGGATATGAACTTCCAATTGATTCTGTGTCTGCAAGGGTCATTCCTTCCATTTCAAATTTGTATGTCCCTGAGGGCATAATATTTGTTACGAATAAGGATATATTTGTTTTATCCATCTGGGTAAGGCCTGCAGGGTTGAAGAATACTGCACTCCAGTCATCTGACAGTCCTATGTATGCAGTTCCCATTGAGCTTGCTCTCGATCCGACTCCGTTAAGGCTCAACCCGTTTGGGAAAATCCCTGAAACAAATATCAGAGATAATACTGTAATAATTAAAAACCTATTAATCCTTCTCATTTTTTGACCTCCTTGAGTAAAAACTGTAAATTATAAAATCAATTATATTTAAATGAAAAAAAAATATCAATGCTGTATTTTTAACGAAATTTGACTTTATTTTCTCCTGTTGTTAACTTTAATGCAAATTTAACGATTTTCAATGTAAGGAGGAAACAATGGTTTCAAGAGTACTTATGATATTTCTTGCTTTATTAATTATTGCAGGTCTTACGGGATGTGACAGTTTGACGTCAGATGACACCGTTACTTTTACATTACTTCAGACTTCAGATATGCACAGTCATGCCGGTGGTTTCGGCCCTTCTCTGGATTATACACCTGAAGATAATTCAGATAATGACAGTGTTCTCGGAGGCTATACGAGGATAGCAAGTATTATTGCTTCAGTCAGAAACGAACAGGAAGAAGAGGGGAACCCGGTTGTTGTGGTTGACTCTGGCGATTTCTTCATGGGGACTGTCTATGATCTGGCAATTGCTAATCCAATTTCTTTAAAGTTCTTTCAGATGGTTGGTTATGATGCTATAACTCTTGGAAATCATGAGTTTGACTGGTCAACTCCAGGGCTTATTATGCTGTTAGCCAATGGGATAGGAAATGGTTTCAATGTTCCCATTGTGGCTTCAAATATGATCACAAGCAGTGCATCAGCATCTGATGACGGGCTTGAGGTTATGATTGCTTCCGGTAGTATAGTTCCAAAGAAAGTGTTGACGTTATCTAACGGAATGAAGATAGGTATATTAGGGATAATGGGTGTTCAGGCTGACTCACTTGCACCTGCAGCTGCACCTGTAACTTTTAATCATGATTATAGTTTCCTTCAGAGTAAAGTTGATGATCTGAGAAATAATGATCTGGTTGATATTGTGATTCTTCTTTCACATGGTGGAATATACAATGATGGCACAGGTGATGACCTTTTAATAGCTGAAAATGTATCCGGGATCGATATAATTGCCTCCGGACATTATCACACTGCAACACAAACACTTATCCAGAAAGGTGGATCAAACACCATGATATTCTCTCCCGGAGGGTATGGGAAATGGCTGAGCAGACTGGATGTGACTTTCAATAAAAATACAGGATTGATCGAGGGAAAGGACTTTCAGCTTATTGCAGTAACTGATGATGCCGTGAACAGAACTATATTTCAGACTATTGTTGATAATTATAAAAGTGTAATTGATCAGGCGTTACTGGTTGCCGGTTTATCACTTGATGCGCCTGTTTCGCGTGTCAGTACGGAGTTACGTGTCCACGGTGCCACAGAGTCCGGTCTCGGAAATCTCGCTGCAGATTCTTTGAGAACAATCGCAGGACAACTTGCTCCGTTGAATGATGGCAATCCTTATGATGTAGCTGTAATTCCGAATGGAGTGATCCGGGACGGTTTGTTCCCAGGGAAGACAGGAGTAGTAACTTTTACAGACATATTCAATGCGATTCCGCTCGGGTTATCTCCGGATACTTCTCAGGCAATGCCCGGATACCCTTTGATGTCACTTTATATTACAGGCCCTGATCTGAGGAATACTTGTGAGGCAGGGATTACTGTTTCACAGATGCTTGGAGAGGACTTTTATCTTAATTTTTCAGGAATAAGAATAGATTACAATCCGGCAATGGCTCCCTACTTTGCAGGTGTTACTGCAATCTATCTGTCGCCGCAGGAGGATACATTTACAAGTGTCAAGGGTGCAGCTATAGACCTTACAGATACATCTAAACTTTATCATGTTGTAGTTGACTATTATGCTCTTCAGATGATGGGTGCGGTTACTCAAATGGGACTTACGATAATTCCGAGAGATTCTGCAGGACAACCGATAGATCCGGCAACATATATGAATTACAGGATAGATTCTGATGTTGCTCCGGGAGTTCAGGAACTGAAAGAGTGGGCTGCATTGCTTAAATTTCTCGGAGCGGTCTTCCCGGCGAACGGAGATGGTATCTCTCCTGCAGTTTATGGTGATGGTGGGATCGGAATGGGAAGGGTAAACATAGTTTATTAATAAAGTAAATAAGAGGTGAAAAAATGAAATGTAATGTAGGAAAAAAAGACAGGATGATGAGAATAGTTATAGGTCTGGTTATACTGGCAGCTCATTATATATATTACTTTACAAGCGGTAATTATATAGTTTGGGGGAATATCGGGTTTATTCCGCTATTGACCGGAATTTTCAGATTTTGTCCGGCTTACTGGCCGTTCAAGATAAATACCGATAAAAAGTAAGAATAGTATAACTCAGGTATCTTAATAATTTAATCCGGGTGCAGGTTTCCCGGATTAAAATATTAAATAGTTTTAAAATATTTTTTTAGAAATCACCGGAAAAGACCGGTTCTTTCTATTCTATAGTCCCAAAATCAATTTCCATATCTTATATCCGAAAATTTCTGAAATGAAAAAAATGTAGAAAACTATTGAAATATATAAAAAACATTACTATAATTGAGTTTATCTTACAGGAGATGTAGAAAATGGCGAAAGTAAAAAGAAAAGTGATCAATATCTCAGTTGGCGAACGGACAAAAATGATGCTGTGGGAAGTAGCGAAATATTTCAAGATCCGGGAATCTGCATTTATTGAAAAGGCTATGAATGATCTTGAAAGTGAAGAAGTTCGTGATGACTTCAAAAAGTTTTGTGAATTGATGGGTTACAAGAATATAGAAAAATCCGGAGAGCACAAGCCGCTTTTCATTCAGGAATCACTTATCTATAGAATTAAAAAAGACCATTTTGAGTATAACCTGAAAAACCAGACGATATTTATCAAATATCTGATATATTTTTATTACAATAAATTTGTTGAATCGATCATCTGATATCCTGAAAGATTGACATTAGAATGCGTCGGAGAACTTTTACTTTTTCACTCATCTGTTTAATTTTCTTTATTTCCCCTTTGCTTTCAGGAGATGTTGTAAACATTTCAGATGTAAGGCCCCCTTTTTTCATCCTGAAGATCCCTGCAGGTTACAGTCAGATGAATAAGAGTGTAATAATCTATTCAAAAACAGGAATTGAGGTCGGGAAATTCAAGATATTAGATATCTCCGGGGACAAAGCTCTTTGTGAATGTCTTGATCATTCTGCAGATGTAGATAATGAATGCTATGTAAAAGTTGGCGGTAATCCCGGAACGATAAAAAAACTGAAAAGAAATCCAATAATAAATGAACCGGAAAAAAGAACAGCAGGTAAGTCAGGGATTATTAAAGTTCGCGGTATCAGGTTCGTTGAGCAAAAAAATGGAGTTTTCATTACTGAGAATCCGGTACCGGCTTCAATGGTCCCGGATATATCTTTCAGCGGAATAATTAATTTTATGAAAAAGATCGAAACCAGATATGGCGAAAAATGCAAAGTAAACTACCTTGAAACAGGTGAAATAAAAGAGTATTTTATTCTTAGAGAAGAGATGATCATGCTTGGAGTAAAAAGCGGGACGCCTGTCATTGTTTCCTTTTCAAACTCAGGATTTAGAGAGAATCGTGTCTCTGAAAAAATAATAAGTAAACTTAAATATGAAATTTATATTCCTCTTAAATTGAAGAGGTTGTAGCGGGGATGGATATTTGAAATATTGTAAGAGCTGTAGACGTTTTGTTGCACAAGAGAAAGATATCTGCTCTTTTTGCGGATCATCCGAATTTAAAGCACTCTCTTTTGCCGAAAATGACAGTGAGGCTGTTACAGGTACATGTCTTCCCGGGGAAGAGATCATATTTAATAGTAGAGTTTTCAGGGTTAGAAAAACCATAGGGCTCGGAGGTTATGGTGTGATCCTTGAGGTTGAGGAGGATAGTTGCCGGGAAATTTTTGCCATGAAAGTTCCGCTGACCTTTGAGCATTATTTCGGTGCCGGTAGTAATTACAGCATAAGAGAGTTAGAAAGTTCAGAAAAATCTATCAAAGATGAGATCGAAGTTCTGGAAAAGATTGATACAGACCGGATTATAAATGTTCACTCAAGGGGTGAGGCTGTCTGTATTATAAATAAATCCAAGAAAACATTTCCTGCAATTCTAATGGAACTTGCTGTCTGCACACTCAGGGATATAATCCTTCTTGAAGCTTCCGGCAAGATCGAGATATCTCTTGCAGAGAAGCTGGAAATGGCATCTCAGATAGTCAGTACCATTGCGGATCTTCACAGAGCGGGGATCATTCACAGGGATATTGCACTTGAAAATATTTTTGTAGTGAACAGGGGCGGAGAGATCAAATATGTAATGGCTGATTTCGGTACATCACGTGAAGGGATCAGAAAAAGCACCGAAAAAACCACTGGAGTTATAGGGAGGGATAAATACCTGGATCCCTTAAGGTTTGATAAAAGATACAGGCGTGATCCGAGAGTGGATATATTTACTGCAGGAATTGTTATTACCGAGATATTTATCGGGAATCTCTGGGATAATATAATTTTCGAACCCCTTTACGATATAGATTTTGAGAGAGAATTCCTTAAAAGTTATGCTGCCGGTCAAATTGATGGAAGGCTTGTTAAATTCATTTCGAAAGCTCTTAAAACTGATATATCAAAGCGTTATAAAGATGCGTCTGAGATGAAGAAAAAACTTGAAAATACAATATCCAGGATAATTAGATCCGCCGGAGTCAGAAAATTTGTCAGAACAGTGGACCTTATCTACAATATTCCTTTCCCTCCAGAAATTGATTCCCCGGAAAAGGATAGTTTCATTCATTTTGAAAATCATAAAAAGATCAGCCTTGATATCAATCTCAGAACTGTGATTGTATTTCGGAATGGAAAAATAAATAATGTCAGCTTGAAGCAGACCCCTTTTTTCAGAACTTATTGTGAAGGGAATAACGTCTATATAGTACCTGACCGGAAGAGACTTGAGAAAGAATTCAGGTTCTTCAGAAGGAAAAAATTCAGTGGAGACAGAGGGATCCTTTATTTTACCGGCAAACTGAAAATAGAGAGCCGGTCAATTGTATTAGATACGATAACAGGAGGACAGGATTAGCACCAAATTCATATCATCATTCTCCCATTTGGGTTCAGGATTCAGGAATTGGGACAGACTCAGTGTAAATGTAGATGAGAAATCGGTACTGGTTGTTCTGGCAGATGGAGTTGGCGGCAATATAAAAGGTGGAACTGCTGCAGAAATGACAGTTGAAAAATTTAAATTGCTCCACAGAGAAAAAACCCTGACTCCTGACCGGATCGCTGCTCACTTCAGAGATCTGTCCGTTGAAATGCGTAAAGTTAATCTTGAAATGGCCACAACTGTAATTCTTGCATTAATAAGGAAGAAGGGTAGGGGGCTTGAAGTATATTACACCTGGGCCGGAGACTCACGGTTTTTCCTGCTCACTACGGACAACCGGAGGTTGAAAAAGGGTGCCTTTGCAGCAAGGAGAGGTGGTAAGAACCTCTATATACTTTCAGAAGATGATACAATTCCCTGGAAATTCTTCCAGCTCGGAGAGATTGATATTAATCAGGTTACAAAAAGTAATGGGCGAAACAGGCTTTTTTTCTCTCTCCCGAGGGATGGAGAAAAGATGGGTAAAAGGATTATAAAGGCCAGGGTTAGATATGGTGATACTTTGTTGTTCTGCACGGATGGATTTTGGGAACGGTTTCCTGATCAGTCAGAGATCATAAAGTGGATGGGAAGTGATATCCGTGGTTTCAAGAAGAAGTTCCTCAAGTTTATGGATGCTGAAGTAGAGTCCGGGACCAAAGTTGATAATTCAACATATATAAGGGTAGACCTGAATGAGGATATTTTCAAAAATACAATAAAATAAATGGGAAAAAGATTCTTTTACAAAAGGTTTTTTAAACGTATGAAAAGAATCGGTATGTTTAAAGCAGTGATCTGTGATGAGAAGGAAGAATACGGATTCCCGTTTATAACTGAAAAGTTTTTAGTATTGAAAAAAACACTTTTATTGATGCTTCTGATAATGCTGGTATATGTTGTGATCAAGCCTCCGCTGCCATCTCCGGAGGTCAATCTGGTAATTAATGATTCTGTAATACCGGAGAGAGTTGATGAGTTTGGTATGACCCGGCTCCACAGGGCTGTGATCAGGGGGAATATCAATATTATTAAAATTTTAATCAGAAATGGAGCAGGGCTTAACAAGACTGACAACTATGGCTGGAGTCCGTTACACTGGGCTGGTTTTCTGGGGCGGGAGGACTTGATGGAAATTCTGATTTCAAACGGAGCAAGAAGAGACTTGAGGTCGACTTCGGATTGGTTTGTTTTTAAAAAAGGGAGTCTCCCTGATGAAGTGAAGAGGAAATTTTAAGGCTACTCACTCTCTTTTTTTTTATCTATACACTCTTTGCATAACCCATAAAAATCAAGCACATGCTGTTTTATTTCAAAGTGGAATTTTTTTTCAAGTTTGTTCTGTATCTTTTTGATCAACATGGTCTCTTCATCCAGGAAATCCCTGTACTCAATAACCTTTGAACATTTTTCACATATAATATGGTGGTGGTGATCCGTTTTTTCGTTAGTAATCTCATACCTGCTGTGTCCGTCACCAAAATCATATTTTTTCAATATTCCCAGCCTGACACAAAGTTCGAGCGTCCTGTAAATCGTAGTAAGGCCGATATCAGGGGACCTGGAGCTAAGGTCATTGAAGACCTCTCTTGCATTCGGATGGCCTCCAAGCTGCTCAAAAACAGAAAGGATCGTTTTTCTGGGAGAAGTTATTTTGTACCCTTCTTCTTTTAACCGGTTTTCCCAGTTGCGGATCCTTTTTCTTCTCATTATCAGTGGTTACCGCAATCATGTCCATGCCCGTCCTTACCATGGTCACAATCGCTTTCTCCTGTTTCAAGCTCTCCGTTAATAAAACTTTTGACAACATCATCTATCCTTCCGGATACTCCTACCACCGGTTCTACTCCACGCTGATGGAATAAATTAATCGCTTTCTGGCCCATTCCTCCCGAAAGTATGAAATCAACGCCCAGTCCGCTCAGGAATTCAGGTAGAAATCCCGGTTCGTGCCCCGGATTTGCTATAACTTCCTTTTTCAGAACTTTTCCATCTTCAGATTCTACGATTGTGTACGATGAGCATCGGCCGAAATGTTGTGCTACTATTTCTCCTTCTGTTGCAATTGCAATCTTCATTCTTCCTCCTTAATTATACTATTTAGTTTATTTTTGCAACTCAAAATAATCTGTTATTTTTTTGTATATTTCTGTAATTGGCTCTTTCAGATCCCGGCATTGACCGACCGGGATCGTTCTTTTTGAGATCTCATCAATTATACAGAAACTATGCGGTACTTTGCCTAATATGTCGATGTTGTTCTCATTCGCGAAAGCTTCTATCTTTTTGGTGTTATCTGAATTAATATCATACTTATTAATCACAATTCCGCTTTTAACCTTGAAATGATCACTTAGTTTAATTATCCGCTTGAGGTCGCTGATCCCTGAGATGCTTGGTTCAGTTACGATAATTGTATAATCTGCTCCTGAAAGTGTTGATGTTACAGGGCAACCGATCCCCGGGGGCCCGTCTATCAGAATATAGTTCATTTTCTCTGATTCAGCCAGGAGTTTTGCCTGATGTTTTACCATTGTGACAAGATTTCCGGAGTTCTCGGCTCCCGGGTCAAGGCGGGCGTATACAAATTTTCCGTATTCTGTATCTGAAGAGAACCATTTCCCGACCATCACCGGTTCCATTTGGATTGCTTTTTCGGGGCACCCAAGTGAGCACAATGTGCATCCGTCACAGGAGAGTTGATCTATATTATGCTGGCCATCAATAATATCTATTGCGTCAAATCTGCAGAGATCCATACATATTCCACAATTAATACAACTTTTGCTGTCTATTTTGGCAACCGGCTTCCCTGCGAAATCTCCACCTTTAATATTGTCCGGATTCATCAGAATGTACATGTTTGCAGCGTCGACATCAGCATCGGCAATGATCTTGTTCCGAAAGAGAACTGCGAGGGATGAAGCAATTGTGGTTTTCCCTGTGCCCCCTTTCCCGCTTAATACTACAATTTCTTTCAGTTTATCCATTACTGATATCCTCATAAAGCCTTTTCAGTTTTTTTCCAATACCGGGGACTGTATCGATCAAAGGTATCCCCTTTGAATATGACTTCTGTATTTCCAGTGAATACGGGATCCTGAAAATAACCGGAATCCCGCATTTGCGAAGGAATTCTTCCGTATCTTTGCTGTCTCCGCGATCTTTATTGATAACAACCCCTGTTCTCTTCCCCAGGTCCTTTACGATCTCTATAACCAGTTTCATGTCACTGAGTCCGAATGGAGTAGGCTCTGTAACGATTATTACATAATCAGCTTTTTTTATGCTCTCAACAACAGGACATGAAGTCCCGGGTGGTGAATCTATTATTACAGTCCTTTCCGTGTTCAGATGATCTTTCATAATACCGCTGATTAAAGGAACACCGGAGGGTTCTCCAATATTCAATTTCCCCTCAATGAAGTTTCCTCTTGAGAATTTTCCTCTGCGGATAACACCTATATCTTTATCCACTTCGATGAGTGCTTCGTCAACAGGGCATACAAAACTGCATACGCCACAGCTGTGGCATAGTTCAGGGAAGAAGAGGGCTTTTTGTAATTGGGGGAGAATGGAAAGAGCATTGTAAGCACACGACTCGGCACATTTATTGCAGAATGTGCAGCGATCTTCATCTATTTCGGGAACGGGGAGGATGTATTGTACCTCATCCGATATAACCGGTTTGATAAATATATATCCGTTTGGCTCCTCAACATCAAGATCAAAAAAATCTGCTTCTTCAAGACTCATTGCCAGCGAAGTTGAAAAATATGTTTTTCCTGTGCCACCTTTTCCTGATATAACAGCAATTTTCATAACATCTGTTCCAGGCTATTTTTCTTTGTACTTCCGGACAGCATCATTTACGGTCCCGTCTGTTATAACAAATATTTCAACACTCCCTTCCTTGAAAACCTGTTCTGCTTTAGGACCCGGCTGGGCGCCGATAACAAGGGTGCATCCTTTTTCAACTGCAATCCCGGCGGTTTTAATCCCGACCCCGTGCCCTTCATTTTTAAACCGGTTCTCTTCTACATTTATAATGCTGTCATTTTCCATGTCATAGACCATGAAATAATTTCCACGGCCGAACCGTGTGTCGATCTTTGATTCTGTACCGTTATCTTCGCTTATAGCTATGAATGCCTTCATCTTTTTCTCCTTCTTCTCCGCATTTTGACTGGTGTTCCACCGGTTCTTCCTCCGGAAAAAATTTTAAACAGCTTGAATAATCCAAGTGCAGCCGTACCTATTGCTGCGGCAAATTCAATTGTTCCGTAAGCCTTAATGTTTGTTGATCTTTTTTTCTCTATTCCGGTTTCTTCAGAGGGATCGATCAGTTCTCCCTCAACTATTTCAATATCTTCTTCGGTCTGCTTTGATATTATCCTATTTTTTTGCATCAGGTTTAATTTCTTTAAGCCTGTTTTTCAGGAATTCGAGATTTTTTTCGAGTGATTCAACCTCACTGGAAAGATATTCCTTTTCGCTCATTTGAAATGCGGGATTGTCATATCCATATCCTGCCCTGCCGAATCCTCTACCTCCGAATCCCCTTCCTGCTCCATGACCAAAACCAATTCCGCCTCTTCTACCGAACCATTGGTTGTTTGAACCTGTGCAGGGCCCCATTCCTCTGCCTGTCCCGGGTCCGGCTCCGTTCGGTCCTGTTCTGTCTCTATATGGCATATTTCACCTCCTTAAATTTATTTATTTACTGCTTTTTTATAATGTGTTCCGTCTTTTCTAAGCAATACTGCACCGCAATGCGGACATTTCTCATCCATGCATGGTGTCCCTCTCTGCACCCATCCTTTTGCCGCCTGAGTTTCTCATAGCAACTCCTTTAAATGAAAATGATTACCATTACCAATATGATACTGTTTTTTTTTGTGAAAATCAACATAAAAATATTAATTTTATATAAATATTAAAAGTATAAAAAATATTGAATTAAAAATGTTTGTGAATTATAATGATCCCGGGAAGCTCTAAAGGAGAAAAATATGTCAAAAAATCTTATGGCCCATGAATCGGCTGTTGCAAGTTTCAAAATGTTTTCTCAGATGGTATTGATCTCATTTCTCATTTCAGCATTAATACAGATCATGCTTATTATCATATTGATCATTCCCGGATTTAAAGAGCTGAAGGCAGTAAGGATTCCTCCGAAGGGACAAACCATAGCTACAGGTACAATGTTCAAATTCCTGACCAGGATAGGTGAGGGTATTTCTAACACTACTTCCATACCTGATGAATTTATTCCCCTTTTTTCTTCCAATAAAAAATTGTCCGGCTATGTACGAAATGGGAATCAGATCAATGTGGGAATTTTCAAAAAAGTATTGAATTCATTATATGGAGGTTATTTTGAAAAATTTCCTGATGAGCTATGGAAAGTTTTTAAAAGTTCCTCTTATGTATATTCGTTCATGTTCTTATACATAGCTTACTTTTTAATAAAATCACAGGGGATTAAAGGCGACCGCTTTTTAAGGGGGACAAGGATCCTTACGGGAAAAGAGATGAAAAAGAGGCTAAGGTCATGTTGTTTCGCAGAATCGGTAACAGAGGGGTGGGGTATGAATTTAAAGGTGGGTGATATGTTCCTTCCAAGGGAAGCCGAGCAAAAGCATACTCTTATCCTCGGTTCAACAGGGACCGGGAAAACAGTATTTTTCAATCAGATTATCTCCCAGACCATTAAAAGGCAGGAAAAAATATCTGTTAATGAAAAATCGGTTATTTATGATATTAAAGGGGAACTTTTATCAAAACATTTCAGGCCCGAATCAGATGTAATATTCTATCCCTTTGATATCAGGAGTACCGGTTGGAGTTTTATGAATGAAATAAGGACATATGCCGATTTTGATGTTATGTCTTCAAGCCTCTTTGAACCACCTAAAGATTCGAAAGACAGCTATTGGTATAATGCCGCCCGTGATATTTTCAGAGCCGGATTGTATTTTCTATATTCGGAAGCTTCCCATGGAGATAATGAAGTTAAGGTCAGTAATAGTAAAATATGGGATTTTTTCACCCTTCCTGTAAGTGAAATTTCAGAGGTTCTTAATTCCGGCCTCCCTTCCAGAGAAAAAGGGGCATTGAAACATATAGAAAATCCTGAATCTCCACAAGCATCAAGTGTCCTTTCTGTTCTTCAGGAGAGAATTTCATTTTTTAAATATATTTATGATACGGATGGGGACTTCAGTTTCAGGCAATTTATCAATGAAAACAGGAACAGAAATCTTTTTCTCCTGAACATCAAACAAAATGATTCTGTTTTTCGTCCGCTGATGACGTTTGTGATCGACATAATGATACGGGAATCACTCAGCCTTCCCGATATAACATTGCCGGCTGACAGGAGGATCAATTTTTTTATAGATGAGTTCGGTACCCTGTCTAAAATGTCATCAGTATTTGATTTTTTAACTATGGCAAGGGCAAAAGGAGGAGCTTTATATGTTGTTAACCAGGACCTCGGATCGATCTCTGATATATACGGGAAAGAAAAAAAGGAGACATTCTTCAATAATTTTAATACAAACTTCATCTTTCTATTGAATGATCCTACAACTGCCGAATTTATAAGCAGGGCTTTTGGTGAACAGGAGCTTATACAGAAATCGGGGGACAGACAGATCTCTCCGAACTCTCTCGGGGATACTTATACACATAGAGAGCAATATAAAATAAATAAGGTTTTACTCCCCTCACAATTTATCGAGTTGGAGCCGTTCCGGTGTTATTTTAAATATTCCGGGGTAGGTTTTACAAAGATCGGGATAGAAAAACTTTTTTTCGACTCAAAATATATCCCTTATCAGGAGAAGGAGTTTAAGATTCTGAAGGATAAATCTAATGATGATGCAGAGGGGTACAAGAGTCATGATCACGGGGTCTACACAATCTAGTTTGAATAAATTGATAGTTTTGCAGAGATATTAAAAAATTTTCTGTCTTTTTTTATAATCCTCATTAATCGTATGCAGGATATGTTTACAACAAGGCCATCTGCATATTCAGGGCAGTTTCTATCCGGTTCGGTCTTTTCAAGTGCTTTCCCATTGTTTTCTTTTTCATCAGGAAAAAAGTTCTTCATTTGCTCCTCCTGAGAGAATATAGCACATAAATTAAATATTTTCAATATAATAAACAAAAAAAATCTCTTTGCCACTTTTTCATATGTTTATTTTTTTCCGGTTTTGTTTTATACTATATTCTTAAATCGGAGGTCACTATGAAAGGAATGAAAATTGTAATAGTTCTGGTTCTTATGATTACTTTCTCCATTTGTCTGGGAGGTGTTGAAACTGGAACAGATTTTGAATTAATGCTTCAGAAAGCATATAAACATGGAACACTCAGAGTGATCCTGAATCTTGATATTCCTGATATAATTAAACTTACTAAAGCATCAACAAGTATAAGAACCGGAGATACAAGCCCGATGGCAAGACAGGCGGGATTTAATGCCGACCTCGAACTTGAAAAAGGTATATCTTCTGTTTCAGATAAGATACTTTACAAACTTAATAATTCGGATTACAGGATCGTCAGAAGGTATTCTACAATTCCTTTTATGGCACTTTCGGTTTCACCGGAAGCATTGTTACAGATCAGATCAATGAATGAGGTTAAATCAGTCTCAGAGGATAAACTGATACCTCTTCCAAAAGTTAATAATCTGATTCCTGAAGATGATGTTCCTGGAAAGCCTTTACTTTCTCAGTCCACTGAGATCGTCGGCGCCACAAAAGCCTGGGGATTCGGAATAACGGGTGCCGGATGGTATATAGCAGTTCTTGATACCGGGATCAGGCCGACCCACGAAATGTTCACAGGGAAGGATATTGTTGAAGCTTGTTATTCTGCCGAGAGAGATTGTCCGAACGGAGCATCATCAATGATCGGGCCCGGATCAGCGAAACATTATTATGAATTAGAATACTTAAATGGTTATGACCATGGGACTCATGTTTCGGGGATCGCAGCAGGAAATAACGGGAAAGGAAAAGCAGGTGTATCAAAGGATTCGGATATAATTGCTGTGCAGGTTTTTTCATATTTTCCGTCTGAAGATGATATCCTGAGCTGGAGTTCGGATCAGTTGAAGGGGCTTGAATATGTTTATAGTTTAAGAAATACTTACAATATTGCTTCAGTGAATATAAGTATTGGTGGCGGTGAATATGGTAGTTTTTGTAATGGCGGTTCATATGATACAGCAATAAGAAAC
Source organism: Candidatus Aminicenantota bacterium (assembly GCA_023136725.1). Lineage (GTDB taxonomy): Bacteria > Acidobacteriota > Aminicenantia > UBA2199 > UBA2199 > UBA647. The sequence continues at coordinate 3,215 of JAGLQR010000005.1, read as the reverse complement.
CTGAAAAATGTAGGAATTGCAACCGTTATTGCATCGGGTAATGAATATTATTGTAACGGGGTCTCTCACCCTGCATGTTATGAGATGGCGATTGCTACAGGAGCTACAACCAAGAGTGATATAATGGTAGGATTCTCAAATTGGAAGAAAGGTATGGTGGATCTTTTCGGACCCGGCTATAGTATTAATTCCTCGATCGCCGGTAGTGATACTCTTTATAGCAGCTGGAATGGAACTTCTATGGCAGCTCCGCATGTTGCCGGAGCATGGGGGCTTTTGAAACAGATGGATATGAATATGTCTGTTGATAAGGCTCTGGGATTACTGAAGGATCATGGATTAATGGTCAATTCAAGCTGTAGTTCAGGAGGTTCGGCTGCAAGGATAGATGTCGGAGAATCAATTCAGAGCCTTCTGGATGTAGCTCCACCACTGAATTTTGCAGGAGAAAGGCGTGAGAACCGGGCTCTTCTTCAGGTTGAATATTTTAACGAACTTACATGGGCTCAGAATCCTTATAATGCTTCCAAAGGAAATAACATCATTGAATACCAGATATTTCAGATCAAAGATTCTCAATTTGAGCACCTGTATACAGTTGATTCAAACACATTTGTTTACAGACATAGAAAAATATCAAAAAGTGAAGATTATATTTATGCAGTTAAAGCAATCACATATGATGGTAAAGAGAGTATACCGGCCTATGTGACCGTAAAAGGATCAGACGAATAATAGAACATGTCAAACAGGGAAAAGGATTCGGCGTTACTTTCAGAATTTACCCCGGATACCTTTAGAGGAAAGAAGATAATTGTATGGGGAGATTTTATCCTTGATGAGTATATATTTACTTCAACAGGGCGGATCTCCCGGGAAGCCCCTGTTCTTGTAACGGAATATGAAGAGAGTTGTTTTATGCTCGGTGGTGCCGGGAATGTTGTTCATAATCTCAGATCACTGGGTGCGGAACCTGTACCTGTCGGTTTTACCGGGGATGATGAAGCAGGAGAAAGGATCAGGAATATATTCTCTGATCTGTCAGTTGATACTAGTTTTCTCTCGGTCGTAAAAGAATTCACTACACCAAGGAAGAGCCGAATTCTCTCTGGCCGGGATAATTCCCGTAAACAGCAGGTTCTAAGAATCGACTATCTTAATAAAGATATCCCGGGACCGGCTGAATATGAGGAGCTATCCGGAAAATTGAGATCACTGCTAAAAAATGCCGATCTCCTGCTGGTATCGGATTATCTCAAAGAATCGGTTAACCCTGATCTTTTTAAAGGTATTGCAAAAGATTTTCCCGATATCAGTTCTATTGTTGACTCAAGGGAGAATCTGCTGAAATTCAATGGTGCCACATATGTAACACCGAATGAGCCCGAGATCAGAAATCTCTTTCCTGCAATCCGATTCAGGACGACCGGGGATTTTATAAAAGCCGGGCAGAAACTCATGGCGATGCTGAATTGTAACGGCGTGGTGCAGAAGAGGGGACATAAGGGGATGATTATATTCGAACAGCATAAGGATCCTGTCGAGTTGCCAATTCATGGAGTAACTGAAATAGTGGATGTTACAGGTGCGGGTGATACGGTGATCTCTCTTCTCAGTTTATCTATCGCTTCAGATTTAGGCCTTCTGAACTCTGCAAAAATATCAAATATCGGAGCATCTATGGTGGTTATGAAAGAGGGGGCATACCCTCTGAAAGCGGAAGAACTTAAAAGTGAGATGTCTTTAGTATCCTCTGATATAAAAGGATGATATGGAGGGAAAATTCTTAGAGCTAAATGATCTTGCTGAAGTGATAGAAGAAGCGAGAATGAATGGTAAAAAAATAGCAATGGCCAATGGTGGCTTTGACCTGCTTCATATAGGGCACATCCGGTATCTGAAAGCATCAAAAGAAATTGCTGATGTTCTTGTTGTAGCAATTAATTCTGACAGATCACTGAGGGAACTTAAAGGAGAGCACAGAGCTGAGATTGGTGAAAAGGGGAGAGCCAGAATAATAGGTGCCCTCAGTTTTGTTGATTATGTGACCATATTTGATGAAAGGAGAGTTGACAGGGTTCTTCTGACATTGAAGCCTGATTTTCATTGCAAAGGTACTGACTATACTCCGGAAACTGTTCCTGAAAAAGATGTAGTCAGATCATATGGTGGAAGTATTGCAATTGTGGGGGGTAGAAAAATCAGGTCTACCTCTGATATAATAAATGATATTACATTAAAGAAGGAGATTGAAAAATGAAAAAAATCACATTATTGTTAATTGTTCTCCTTGTGTCGGCCATGCTGATCTCTGCCGAAGGCGAAAAAATCATCACCCAGACATCTACTGTCAATGCAGTATTAAAAGGGTTATATGACGGAGAAATGACTTTTGGTGAACTTAAAAAATATGGAGATTTTGGTATAGGGTATTTTCACAAAATGGCCGGTGAAGCTTTGGCGGTAGACGGAGTTTTCTACAGGATCAAGAGTGATGGCCTGAGCGAAATAATAAAAGATAGTGATACAACCCCCTTTTTCACAATTACCTCTTTTGAAGCTAATACAGATAATTTCACCAACAGAAAATTTGACTATGACGGGCTTAAGGAATATCTCCTGAACATGATGCCCCGGAAAAAAAGTTTTTATGCAATTAAAGTTACCGGGATATTTGACAATCTGGAAGCAAGGACGTTTCTAAGTCAGGCCAAACCATACCCTGATGTGAAACAGGTTATAGAGACTCAAACTGAAATTAAATATACAAATACCGAAGGGATACTGGTTGGATTTTATACTCCGGAGTTTCTTGAGGGTATAGGCATTCCCGGATTTCATTTCCATTATCTGAGCATGGACAAAACAAGAGGAGGGCATGTTCGTACCCTCAATGTGAATTCCGTTACTATCGAATTTATTGAGATAACCAGGTTTCAGATAATTCTACCTAAAAATAAAGAATACCAGGATGCCGATCTGAGTATGACAAAGACAATGAAGAAAGATCTTCGGAAGTTTGAAAAGCAATAAATTTTAAAACTATTCAGTTCGGGAAACCGTGAAGTTTTTTGCTTTCAAGGGTATACTTTTTAAATGAGATATAACAATATCGCCATAGTTAAGCTTTCTGCTCTGGGAGATATTGTTCATTCACTTCCTGCATTGACTGTTATCAGATCAGAATTTCCCGCATCTTCAATCACATGGTTTGC
>JAGLQR010000049.1 GCA_023136725.1 Candidatus Aminicenantota bacterium | reverse complement strand
GTATAGTGATCGGTTCCGAACTTTTCAGAGATGATCTTTGAATATTTTAGTTCACTATATGATTTTTCTTCAAAACCTATAGAGAATGTTTTTATTTTTCTGTCTGAAAGTCCAGCCATCATAGCAACTATTGCACTTGAATCTATGCCTCCTGAAAGGAAAGCTCCGAGCGGGACATCTGAGATCATTCTCATCCTGACCGATTCCTTAAGAAGAGAAAGAAATATTTCCTTCAGTTCTTCAGGATCATCTGAAAAGAATTTTTTCTCAACTTCCCAGTATTGTTTTATTGATAATTTGTTTTCCTGATAAATTAGAATGTGTCCTGCAGGAAGTTTTTTTATTCCTGTGAAAATGGATATGGGTGCGGGGATATATTCAAGGCTGAGGAACATGTCGAGTCCCGTATGATCGATCTCTCTTTTTATCCCGGGATATTTTAATATTGATTTGATCTCTGACCCGAAAACAAGGGATCCGCTCTTCTTATCTAAAGTATAGTGAAGAGGTTTTATCCCAATATGATCTCTTGCCAAAATCAATTTATCATTTTTGATGTCATATATCCCTATTGCAAACATCCCCCTCAATTTTTTTACAAAGTCTGTTCCAAATTCCTCATACATGTTTACAATAACTTCTGTATCTGTTTTTGTCCTGAATTTATATCCGCGGGAGATCAGGTCTTCTCTGAGCTCCTGGAAGTTATAAACCTCGCCATTGTAAGTTATCCAGCTGTTTCTGGAATACGAAGGAAGGGGTTGATGTCCCGTCTTAAGGTCAATAATACTTAATCTGCGCGCTGCCAGCCCGATTCTTCCGTTATAATAGTAACCATCGTCATCAGGGCCTCTATGAATGATCTGATCATTCATCACCTTCAATATGTTTTCATCAGCGGAACCCTTGGATTGAAAGAAACCGCAAATGCCGCACATTTAATATTTTATCCCGATGTGAACTTTAACGCCGAGTATCCTCTTGTCCTCTTTCTGCGGATCATCAAAATAGGGGCAGAAAGATTCACTACTTTTGATCTTTATAAGATATACATACCTGTTGCTCATCTTCAGTCCTCTGATTTTGCGGAATTTCTTGGAAGCAGATTGCTCCGGGCTGAGAAAAATTTCTTTTTTCCGGTCCTCGATCCTTATCTGGATTTTATTCTGCCTTGGAATGTTCTTTAACATGAATACGAATTCTTTGACCTCTTTTTCCGTAGCAAGAAACATTTCAAGTTCCTTTGAACTGTTGGTCCAGAATGAATTTTCATTTATTGGATGATAATTGTCATTTAGAAAATATACCCAGTATTTTGTGTCACCGTCATATAACAACTTTCCGAATGCTCTCGGATTCTCATTTGTCGGGAGTTTGTCAAACTGTGTCTTCTCCGGCGGGAAGAGATTGATCGGGAATGAGAGTCCTGCATATCTGGAATATGAAGAATGATAACTCATATCCATATAAACTCCGGAGAGGAATATCAGGGCAATTATGACAGGGACGATAAGGAATTTGATTTTACGGTTCCTGAATCCCAGGAAGAAGAACAACGGGAATAGAGTCAGGAAATATCTATTTCCGATGGAACCGCTTCCGCCAAAATAATTTACCGGATCCAGGAAAAGTATGAATACAAGTATCCCGGAAATGATTGATCCCAGGATAAACCAGTCCTCCTTCTCTTTTCTATAGTAGAAAAAAAAGATCAATATAAATACAGCAGGAAAAAAGTATATGAACATGCCGGTGAATCTTCCGAAGAAATAGTAAAAAAGGTTTAATACGGCCACTTCTCCCGTTAGGAAGAACCTTTTTCTATAATTGTCGATAGACATTTTAAAACCGCTTTCGAATGTATATTCCGGTTTTTCATATGGGAATTTAGAGTGGAAACTTCTCCTCTCTCCCCCCATTGGATTGATCTCTCCGGTCTCAAAATAATAAAATGCAAGAAATCCGGAGCATATAATTGCAGCGATTATTGCAAATAGAAAAAATTTCTTCCACTCCTTTTTTAAAAGTAAGGTTAGAAATATTATTGCGACAGGTAAAATAATTGTTGGTTTGGAGAAGACTCCGATGGAAAAAAATACAGGAGAAAGATATGCCCACTTCCCATTCCTGAAAGGGAAAAAGAAAAAGAATAACCCGGTGAACATTATGAAAAAATTGAACAGGTCTGCTGTCATCCACCATATATATGCGGGGATCACAGTTGCAAAAACGAATACAATAGTGAACAGGAAACTTTGCCCGGATGAGTGGAATTTGTTGAGAATTTTGTACCCCATAAGTAATGTCAGGAGGATCATGATCCCGTTGAACAGCAGAAAACCATTAACACCGAATATTTTATAAAAGGGAGCAGCAAAAAGCGGATAAGCAAAGAACTTGGCGAAAGTGAGCCTTCCATCCTCCGATTTTTTGAGATACACTGCTGCCGGTCCTGTCCGGAATAGTCCTTTTATCCTTGTTATATCTTCGCGCGTATATTGGAGATCCAAATCATTTGCGAGACTCTGAGTAATGGAAAAATAACTGGATTCGTCAGAAAAAAAGCCTCCCCTCTGCCTGGTTGGAATATCTGTTGAGAGAGAAAAAAAAACTACAAAAATTGAGAAAAGTATAAAAAAGACTTTTATGTTTTTGTCTGTCACAAAAGGAAAATGTCCTTCTTACTATTCGCTAATCAGAAGCTTGCAACAGCTTTCTCTTCATCCTCGAATGTTTCAAAAACAGTTATCAGTTTTGTAACAGAAAGCAGATCTTTTACTTTGTTTGTCAGATTGACTATTTTTACAACACCCCCTTTATTCTTTATAGAAGTGTAGGATCTTACAACTTCACCAAGTCCGGTTGAATCAAGGTAGGGGACCTTTTCGAAATTCAGCAACAGGGATTTGCCCTCTTCTGCATCAATTGCATTTCTGAGTTCGATTATTCCTTCGCCAATTAGTATTTTGCCCTTAATATCAAATATCGTAACATCTCCGTTTTTTCTTTTTGTAATTTGCATTTTTTCTCCTTATCTCTAATGAATTTTATATATCACAGAAAAAAATATTTTTCAATCAGTTTTTCCCTGTGTCAGTGGTTAATTTCCAAAATTTTTGGTTTTTTCTTCGGCCTTGGCCTTTAGTTTTTCCAGCAATTCACTTGAAATCTTAAATGATAATACTATTGAGTCTGCAGTGGCACTGATATTAATATTATTTATAAGTTCAGCTATTTCCGGGCCGCCCATTGCTCCGAGGCCTTTCAGTCCGTTCAAAGTTGTTACCAGATTTGTATTCCCTTCTTCGTTATAGGAAACAAGAACAAACTTTCCCATCCATGTATTGCTGTTAAAATCAACGTTACCGTAGATAGCTTCTGCTTTGGAAAGGTCTGCCTGGATCATACTATTTCCTTTCATACCTTTCATCTTCTCAGGGAATCTGAAAACGAAGGAGAAAATTGATGAACCTCCAACTTTATCTATATACGATTTCATCTTCGGATCAGATAGTATATTTTTTCCACCTTTTCCTGCAAGTCCGGCTACTTTTTTAACTCCTTCTATAGTTCCGGCAGTTATTATGTTGTCAGAAAGGAAAATAAATCCTGCTTCCTTCCCTTTTTCATCTTTTCCGGAATACATTGTCATCCCGTTAAAGTCAGAGGTCTGGAAATCTTTTCCGGACTCCTTTAAAAGTACAAGCAGTTTCTGCTTGTCATAATTGAGGTTTGCGATCAATGATAACTCAGGTTCTTTTTCATCAAGTTCACTAAATATCGCAACTACGGCTGACTTGATGTCTTTTTTCGGATCGATCCCTGTCTTTTCAATAAAATCCTGGTAGTTTTTAAACAATTTCTGTTTTTTGCTTATATCTTCAAATTTCATATCATCTTTCATTTTGTCGAAAGCTGATATGGATGTAAGTTTATTGAAGTTTATTGTAAATAAACCGGTAGCTGAATCAGGTACATAATTGTAAAGGCTAACCAGATCGGCAGCAGTTTCTCCAACTGAAGTTTTATCATCACAACCTGTCATAAGAGCCAGCATTGAAATCATGATCACAAATGTCAATAAAATGTTAGTTTTTTTCATTTTTTACTCCTTAAATTAAAAATCCGCCTTCAGGTTATATCCCGTTCTGAACATTTAGTCAAATGTAATCAAGATCACTCCTGAAACGAATTTTTCTCTTCATGATTAAATACGAAAGATATGTCAGAATGTTCTGGAATTGATTTGAATATCAAAATTCACGTTTTTTTTATAAATCACACTTCATGACTCTGGCCAGAGCCCGGACCTTTATTAAGTTGACATATATGGATCTGTTAAGTATAATTCGAGTTTAAATCTAAATTCGTTTTAGGAGCAAACATGAAAAAAATCTGTACATTTTTATTTACAACTATATTTATATTTGCAGTAGTATCCGGCACCTTTTTATCAGGTCAGGATAGTGCAGATCAGGGGCAGGAAGGATTTGTTGATTTTCTTGTCAAGAACAAGGAAATACTTAATTACGAATCTTTCGGTACTTTTGAACATGAGGATTGGATTGAGGTCAGGGTGTATTGCTCGGATGAATCCAGGAAGAAGATCGAAGAAAACTTGTCTGTATTTAATTATAAAGACTATAACTATAAGAGCACAAATACAGGCACCGGTACTCTATTTGTTGTTTTTACCAAATCTGTTAGTGATGTCAAAACAACTCCTGTTGTAAAAGGTCCGGAAAAAAAGAAAAAATGTCCACGCAAAGTGTTTGTTGAATTTGAAAAGATCGGGATGAAGAGTTTTAATGAGTACAAATATTTTGAAAAAGGCTTAACTGACGGCGGAGTATCACCGCTCGTTTCCCGGATATCAGGTGAGGTTGCAAAAGTATTTTTTAATCCTGGAGACAAAGTTGAGAAAGGGGATGTTCTGCTCAATTTTGATGTATCAAAATTAGAAGTGCAGATTTCAGAGGCTGAAACATCTCTTGGCGAATGGAGAACTAACCTCAGGAAGAGAAGACAGTGGAAAGTTCGCAGTGCGAGGGCTGAACTTCAGGCGGAGAATAAAGTCAAAGAATTTGAAACAGAACTTGAAAGGCTTAAAACCCTGAAAGGAAATAATGTCCTGGTAGCTGAGAAAACAGGACAGATCATCTCTGTTATCGCTTCTGGTATTGTGTTGGCTGAGAATGATGAGGTTGCAAAAGTTCTTGATAATTCCGTCATGAAGATGATCGTGTCAGGAGAGGATGCAGCACTTTTATCAGGGCTGGAATCACTTTCTGTGAAATTTGACGGTGTAGATGAAATAATGACCGGAAAAGTTGAAAAAGTGGACGGAAAGGTTGTCGCATCTTTCGATAATAACGACCTCAGATTATCATCAAAAAGTATAGCAAAATTTAAAGTGCTCCTTAAAGCTTATGACTCAGTTGTTGTTCTCAACAGATCTAAAGTTAAAAAAGATGAATCGGGAGATTATGTTTTCCTGATTCAGAAAAAAAGGGCAAAAAAAATATATGTTCAGACCGGCCCGGTGGAAGATGATTTCGTAGTGATCCTTTCGGGATTGAATGAGAATGATGATCTTATCACCACAGACGATGAGTGTCTGTATGACGGGAAAAAACTAAAGTTCACTCCACCTGCCGTTAAAAAGAAAGTGGTTAAAAAAGCGAAAAAAGTGATCGAAAAGAGAGAAGAACCAGCAAGAAAGATAGAGAAGAGAGAAGAGACACCTGTTATTGCCAATGAAGTTAAGTATATGGAAAAAAAGGAATGGAGTGACTTCGATAATTGTCCTAATACTCTGAAAGTAAAAACCAGAATTATGAAGCAGGGAAGCTTCTTCGGATATGAAACTTTTGATTCTATTATCTCTTCAGGTGCTGTTGAGATCATCAGTTCGGAAATTGAAGGTTCTATTGCCGTAGTTAATGCAGTAGAGGGGAGTGAAGTTTCCAGGGGACAGCTTCTCATTACTCTTGATATCGAAGATATGAAAAATAAACTTGATAATGCAAGGTCTTCACTTGAAGAGTGGAAAAAGCTTCTTACCAGTATAGAATCATGGACAGACAGATCTGAGAACCTTGAGAATGAACTTAAGGAAAAAATAAGAAAAATATCTCTCCTTATTCCGAAACTCGGCAATATGATAAGCAATGCAAATATCTATTCCCCGGTTGATGGTGTAATTACCTATATTGTAAATAGTGGAGATGTGGTAAAAGAGGGCGGTATTCTTGCAAAGATCGAAGATAATGCCCGCGTATATATTCCCGTTAATGTTGATGATGTTTCAAAATATAATGAAGATATGAAAGTGGAAACAGCATTCGAAGGTATTGCAGGTTCTTTCCCCGGGAAGCTTAAGATTTCAGATGGAAGGATGATAGTAATTGTTGATAATTTTTCAAAAGCCTTATCAGCAGGAATGAAAGCAAAGATCAATATCATGAGGGAATACAGCGATGTTATCGTAAGTAATAAAAGTGAAATCCTTCGTGACTCTGACGGGTATTACGGGTTTATTGTAGAAAAGAACCGTGCAAAAAGAGTTGCCCTCACAGCCGGAGCTGATAAAGGAAGTAAGATCATTATCCTTTCAGGATTGAAAGCGGGTGATGAACTTATCATTTCAAGATTTGATTGCCTTGAGGATGGGAAAAAAATCAAGGTGAAATATTTTGATGCAGTAGCCGGGAAATATGTTATTAAAAGGACTGCAAAAGATAGAGAGGACATTGCCGGGAGACTCTTTGAAAAGAAAGTGGCTGCCGGACTCGGAATCGGAATGTACATGGTTTCTGATGAGGTATTCACAAATGTTTATGGATCAGGGGTTATATCCGGTGTATTCGATATCTCTTTTAACGTATTCAACAGAGTAGAATTGTTTACTAATGTCTGGTATATCCCCAAAGCAGGTTCTTCTGAAGCAATTTCCAAAGTCGATCTTTCAATGTTCTCATTCTATATTGGTGCAAAGTATCTGGTAAACTGGACAGGTAAGTTCCTCCCTTATATCGGAGTAGCTTTGAACTCTCTCGCTGTGAAAGAAACAAGCGAAGAACTGGACCTTGCTACTTCATACAGAACTTCAATCGGATTTTCAGGTATTGGAGGGTTTTACTTTAAGCTAAAGGAAAACATGAATCTGAAATTTGATATCAGATATGATCTTAATAAAATGGAAATCGAGGAATTTGAATCTGAGCTTGATTTCTCAGGGGTCAAAATTGCGTTAGGAATTGTTTTAAGATTTTAATATTATAAATTAAATAAAAAGCCCGGTGTTTGAATGCCGGGCTTTTTTTTTGTTCAAATTTAAACCTTTTACAAACTACTTGGTGTATCCCTGTTGAAACTTAAAATGTTTTTTTTTATATACAAAATCTGATTTTATACGTATAAATTGTTAAACTTAGGAAAGTAGCGGTATATTCGGTCAGATGGTATTCGATCAGGAGGTATTATGAAATTAAAAAGTTTGCTGGTAATTATTCTTTTGATGTTCTCATTGAGCATCAATTCAGTGGAGAATAAAACAAAAACGGAAGCAATAAAGATAAAATCATGGTTGCAGCTCGGGCCTGCTCCGGTCACTCTTCTGGAGAACAGGGTTTATTCAGACAACAGGGCAAGAGCAGATCACGACTATCTGGATGTCAGTTCAGTCAGACCACTTTCAGGCAAGCGGGTACAATGGCTTTCAGGGTCATTTCTCACCTGGGAAAAAGCAGATAATTTCACTTTCAGTCCGGCTACAGATTCAATATATTATTTTGCAACATACCCGGATACCTACAAGAGGCTCAAGTCAGTTCTTGTTATTAACGGGATAGCTGAATCCTTCATAGATGTATATTTTGATGGCAGAAAGGTAAAAAAGAATTTTAACAGGAAAAAAGGAGTAGTTAAAGCAGATCTTGATATGCTCAACTCCAAGCATATATTGCTGCTCAAGGTTCTTGTCCCCGGAGGGAAAAAATTCACTCTGGATGCAGCGATCGAGAATGGCAAGCAGGTAAAAGATGGGGATATGCTGTTTTCAACTGATCTGAACCGGAGAGTTAATTTCAGAAATATTCTTAATATGGTGAGAGTTTCAGGTGTCCGTTTATCTCCTGATGGCAAACTGGCATTTGTTACATTGAAAAAAACAGAGCAGGACGGGAAATCTGTCACATGGAATGAAATATTAAAAGTTTCTACAGGTGAGATAATTTACACAACTGAAGGAATGGGTCCACTTTCAGGAGTGAAATGGTTGAAAGATTCCTCATCTATAACATATACAACAACAAAAAAGGATTCTACTTCAATTTTCAGGATGAAGCTGAGAACCGGCAAGAGAGTATTAATAGCAAAAAATATCAAAAACTTTTCAGATTATTGGTGGTCTCCTGATAACACTTTTTTGATATATACAAAATATTTTAAAAAAGATACAGGTAAAGGATTCAAATATGTCAGTGAAATACCTGAGAGAGCACGCTCTTCTGTTTATAAAGGCTCAGTATTTCTATATTTTCCAAAAGGGGGCGTAACTCATAAAGTTGCAACAAAAGATGATGATCTTGGTAATGCAATAATAAGCCCTGACAGCAAAAAAATAATTCTGCAGAAGAGTATTACAGATAATAAGAACAGACCGTATTACAAAAATATCCTCTATCTTCTTGATATTGAGACCCTTTCTCTTAACAAATTCTTTGAGAGTAACCTGGCATCTCCCGTAATGTGGTCACCGGATTCAAAGAAGCTTCTGATGACAGGAGGCCCTTCTGC
>JAGLQR010000048.1 GCA_023136725.1 Candidatus Aminicenantota bacterium | reverse complement strand
ATGGTTAAAAGCCTCTTCTCAGAATATGTGGACAAGAGGATAATTCCTCTCAGAAGCGAGCTTGATGAGAAGGATGTATTCCCTGAAGAGCTTTTCAAAGAGATGGCAGCCCAGGATTTTTTCAGAATAATGATCCCTGAAGAATATGGAGGTATGAGTGATTCTATTATGGTCTCAACACTTGGAATAGAAGAACTTTCCAGAGGTGACGGCGGTATCGGTGTCACATTTGCCGCTCACACGATAACTTCCAAGGGAATAGTACTTTATGGAAATGAAGAGCAGAAGAAAAAATATCTCCCCGGTATAGCAGACGGAAAATTGTTCACTGCATTTGCATTGACCGAACCCGGAGCAGGTTCTGATGCTGCTGCCATCAAGACAAGAGCAGTGAAGAAGAACGGGGGATATGTGATAAACGGGACAAAGCAGTTTATTACAAGCGGGGAGATCGCAGATATATGTCTCGTTATAGCTAATACAGATCCGGATAAAGGGTATAAAGGGCTCACAGCTTTTATAGTCGATAAAGGAACTCCCGGTTTCTCGGTAGGGAAGAAAGAGGATAAAATGGGGATCAGATCTTCGGTAACGAATGAATTGATCTTTGATGAGTGCGAAGTCCCTGAGGCGAATATCCTTGGAGAACTGGGGCAGGGATTCTATATTGCATTGGGCCTGCTTGACAGAAGCAGGATCGGAATAGGTGCTCAGGCTCTGGGTATTGCTCAGGCAGCACTCGATGAATCAATCAGTTATTCAAAAATGAGGGAACAATTCGGAAAGAGTATAAGTGAATTCCAGGGAATACAATTCATGCTTGCTGACATGGGCACATCAATTGAAGCAGCGAGATCTCTGATCTATCAGGCTTCCCGAAATGTTGATTCAGGTGAAAAGAACCTGACCGCCGGTTCCGCAATGGCAAAACTTTTTGCAACCGATATGGCGATGCAGGTTACTACAGATGCAGTTCAGATATTCGGCGGGTATGGTTATATGAAGGAATATCCGGTTGAGAAGATGATGAGGGATGCAAAGGTTACGCAGATATATGAAGGGACGAACCAGATACAGAGGATTGTTATTGCATCGAAACTTCTTAAATAAATGGTGATCTGAAATGAACAGGAAAAATAAATATTCCAGCGGATCTATTCTGACAGGTTCTGTTTTTATATTTATCGGTGTTATCTGGGTTTTGAGGAACCTGGGGCATATTGACATCAGCCTGAGAGAGTGGTGGCCCCTTATTCTTATAGCTGTCGGATTACTGAATATTTCAAATCATAGAGATATTTTTTCATTTCCGGGATGGTTCCTGATTTTGCTCGGTGTAATTTTCCTTCTGACAACCAATCATATCATTGAATGGGATCATATAAAAAGATTCTGGCCGGCAATTCTTATTGTTATAGGACTTTCACTTCTCAAAGGGAACGGGAAAAAAATTAAGCGTGTGAAAGACTCTGTAGATAAAGATAATTATATTTCAGGATTAGCACTATTCTCAGGGTTTGAAAGAAAAGTATCATCAAAATCTTTCCGGGGAGGAAATATAACAGCATTATTCGGCGGTGCAGAGATCGACCTGAGAAATGCAAAGATCAGCCCCGACGGAGCATCGCTTGATCTTATAGCTTTGTTCGGCGGAGTAGAAGTCAGGCTTCCTGATGAATGGAATATCGAATTGAATTCAACTGCACTTTTCGGAGGTGTCGGGAACAAATGTAAAAGTGAGAATCCCGGAGATGGAGAGCCTTTAATAATTAGTGCCACAGCTATCTTCGGCGGGGTGGAAATAAAGAACTGAATGAGCAATTTTTACCTTGATAGTATCAGGGATAGTCAAAAGGGATATATTGATGATCCCTGGGTCTTCCTGAGGGAACTTGCACAGAACAGCCGTGATTCAGGTGCACTTGAAATTAAAATTGATCCCGGTGGCCACGGTTCTGATAATGAAGTAATAATCTTCTCGGATAACGGAAAAGGGATGACCTACAGGGAAGCAGAGAAGTATCTTTTCAGACTCTATTCATCAAGTAAGTTCAAAGAAAGAACATCTGTGGGAATGTACGGGGTCGGATTCTGGACTATTATGAAATTTGAACCTGATGAGATAATGGTCGAATCCTACTCTGAAGAGGAGGATAAGTGGGCAGTAATTCTTGATGGCAACTTAAACCATAGAAGTGCAGAGTGTAAACTCGGAAAATTTGGCACCCGGGTTACATTGATAAGGAAAAGGGTCTATTCTGATCATGAATCATTTTGCATGGAGCTTGAGGCAGGTGTCAGAAGGTATTGCAGGTTCATTGACAGGAAAGCAGAAAAAGGTAAATTACTTCACGTAATATTCAGGGGGAAACTGATATCAGAAAGTCTTAAACATGATGACGGAATATCTTTAAAATACGGAGGCCGTAATTTCGAAGGTGTAGTCGGGTTGGGTGATGTTCCGAAGGTCAGCTTGCTTACCGGGGGAATACCCGCATGGGAAGGTTCAACACTGGATGAATTATCACTTGTAAACAATGAGGGTAAGGATAAAAGCGATTATATGAAAAGCGGGATAGCTCCTGTTTTCCATATTAACGGTCGAAATCTCAGGGTTAATATGTCAAGGAGGGAATTAATTGATGATAATTCCCTCCGGGATGTATTAAAAAGTTCACGAAAGGCTTTGAATGATCTTGTTCAGATATGTTCGGATCATGCATATCCCAGAACCAGAAAAAAAAAAGTATGGTACGGATTAAGGAAGATTTATAAGGATATAACTTCTTCATATTGGAAAATAATTATGGCCGTCCTTATACTCGTGATCCCGCTTGAAATATTTTTATTGAATAAATTCCTGCCTGCAAAGGGCGGGGAAGTAATCACACCTGATGTAGTTAATGTTGAGGGCTACAGGCAGTATAGTGCAACCGTTGATAAACTGGGTGAAGGTGTGATAGCTGATATAAGGTATTCCCCTCATGAAAACATATGGATGAAAATGTTTACTGCGCCGGATTTTGACAGGGTGAGAGGATTCATCTGGGATGGGTCTCCAAGGTATATCTCTCTGGTGGCTGAGCCTGTCGAATCCGAGGATAATTTCAGGATTAATATTTATATAAGAAATGGAGGTGATGTTTTCCTCCCTCATCCTTCCGGGTACAGAATAGATAAGGGAAGTATCCGGATAAGTGGTGTTAATAAAGTAAAATTGAAAAAATCAGTATCGGGAGAAGTCATTGTTAATATTCCCGGATACAATAAAACACTTGAATATAGCTGCTCCATTCAAAAGGATAGAGATGATCCGGGATATCAGAAAAAATATCTGGATATTCCTGGAGAAGTCAGATTTCCCGATGAGGTTGAATCCAGGATCAGTGAATTGTTCTATCAGAATATGGAAAATAAAATATCGAAATCGATCAGGCTTGTAAATATGCTGGTAGATTATGATATATCAGATGGGACTGCAGGATACTATAAAAATTACAGAAAGAATGATAAATGGCTTAAGAAGGTTCTTGAGATTGGCGCAGGTGATTGTGATGTAATAAATGGTGTACTCTGCCTTATCCTCAGAAAATCGGGAGTAAGATCAAAGCTTGTAGTCGGCCTTATAGGTGAGAAAGGGTTTGTTTTACCACAACTCCACTCCTGGGTTGAATATTACGAAAATGGATGGAAAATTGCGGATGCAACAGCTTTTTCGAAGATCAGGAGTAATAACACAGGGCCGGGCTCAGGTTTGTCTTTTATAAATATTGACAAAAATGCTAATGTGGATAAAGGGGATAAGATATTATATCTTTTGCTCAAAATGTTTCTGCTCCTTTTTCTCCTTTCTGTTTTCCCGTTAATTCTTTTTTATAGAGAAAAACTGGCTAAAGAAAAAGAGAGAAAAGAGAAGTTGAATCCGAGGAATAAAGTGAAAGCCAGACGCGATGTTATTGAGATAGGTAAAAGTTATCTCCTTGCTCCGGAGTTGTGGAACTATAATTTTGACATAGTCGAACAGGAAATAATAACAACTATTTCAGGAAAGAATATTTCAATAAAAAAGGGGATCAGGTTATTAAAACAGCGGAAGCTTTTTCTCGGGAAGACAGGAAATCCTCTTGTGGATGAACTGAAGAGATCGGATGAGATCATTATTGATTCCGATAATAGTATTCAGCATTCACTGATCAGATTGTTTTACGGAATAGTCGATCTGGGTTGGATAAGGGGATTGGAACTGGATCTTGAGAATGTGAATGGATCTGAATTATCGACAGGATTCATAGGTGATGTTAATAAGGTCCTTGAAAAACTCCCATGGAAAGATTTGTCATGCCTGAGTGCCGGGAACCTTGATCTGCATGCTTTCAGGGATATTGATCTTTCAATTATTTCATACAGGAAATTCTTCAGAAAAACAGGATATCCCAAAAGGTTTATTGCACTGAATATGAAATCTCCGGAAATTAGTGCGATTCTCGAATTATATGAAAACAACCGTGATCTTACTATGTACAGGTTTTTTAAAATGATCATGGAGAAGTCGTTGTTCTTTTATACCGACAGGAATATATCTTTTGTGAAGGTCCTAAGGACAATTTTGAAAAATGGATGATAAAATGAAAGAGAACCGGTTGCTTTCAATGGATGTTGAATCATATCTTCATAAAGCCGCAGTTTTCTCACAGAGGTCCTCTCTTTTATATTCTACAGAATTGATCAAAACAGCTTTCAAAAGGGGTGCCGATAATATAAATATCATAATTGATCAGAATAAAACTGAAATATCTGACAATGGAAGCGGTATCGATCCCGGTAACCTGAATATGCTTGCCGAATTGAAGAACAAAAATGCTCCCGTTGAGAGGAAAGAGGCTGCGGTAAGAAGATTGAGAGGTGATTATGGTGCAGGATTGCTGGCTGTTTTCGCTTCAGAACCAAAGAGTATTAAAATTGAGACAGTGTCTGGTAATGAAGGCTATATCCTGAGTATCAATGATGAAGAGGTGCTCCTGGAGGAAGGAACTTCCCTCGATAAAGGGACAAAAATTTTAATATCCCGACGTAGCAGAGATTATAAAAAAGAAATAAAGATTGTAAGGGAATATTTGAGGTGGTCCGGGAAGAAAATTATCCTTAACGGTAATGAGATTATTACCGAAAAGATAATTCCTGATACCCTTGTATCAGTAAAGGTCGGGGATAAAAACTCTGCAGTTACTGGAATGTGCGGTATCCCATCCTCCGGGGGAATGTGCCGGATATGGTTTACAGAGAATGGTATCATAAGGAAAAAAATGGACTTTCCGCCATTCCGGGGGCTGATCTTTTCAGCAGTTCTTGAAACAGCTGAATCAGAGTGGTCAGAGGTTCATCCTATTGTTGTCCCATATATTTATAAACTTTATGATTACCTCGGGAAAAAATATCCGAAATTGATATCAGAGCATAAAAATAGAGTGGAAGAGTTGATGTTTCTCCATACACGAAAAACAGGCGAGAGAAAATTTACAGAGATAATAAAGCCTTTTCATGTTTCCGGCAGTAATACTTTTATCGGTCTTGAAGAGCTTATAAATCTTTCCAATTCAGGGAAACTATATGTAATAAGCTCGGATTATGACAAATCGGATCTGTCTTATAAAAATTCTGAATTTACAATCGAGTTAAGTCCCAGGCAGATCGATTTTGTCATGAATCATTTGAGGATCCCTGCAAAGATGATTGCGGCAACAATGGTAAATAAAAAGAGGTTATCGTTCAAAATATTTTTAAATATTCAGCGGTTAAAATACCGGATAACTTCAAAACTGAAAATTTTTACAAAAAAACTGGAGAATGACCAATTATGGAACGAAGAGAGAGCACTTATATCTCGTCTCGGCGATTATTTCAGGAATGATCTGAGAGGGTATACAAAAATCAGTTTTCACATTATTAAATGTATCGGATTTGCTCCTGTTTATTTCAGGACCGGAGGATCCGGTATTATTGATAGTGAACTTGAGATATATCTCAGAAGAGGCAGCAGGATTGTAAGGCGAATGGTCAAACTGAATGATATTGATAAAAGTAATTTTGAATTGATAACTGCATTAATAAATGCTGAACTCAGTTCAGTGCCTGAAAGTAAACTATCTTTTTCAGAAAGTGATTCTCAGTGAAGAAAAAATTCTTGTTTCAACTTCATCAACCATTACATCCTTAAGTGTACCTTCCCGTACTATTCTTTTATAAAGCAGGGATACAGAAAATCTGCTTCCGGGAATATGGTATCCAATGCCACCTTTTACTATTGATCTGGAGTCATAAATCTTGCAGTCATCACGGATCTCATCCTGAAATCTGTCAAGTCCCTGGATGGAACTATATTTTTGATATCTGAAACCCCCGCTTACAAAAATATTTGAGATCTCCAGTTTTGAATTCATATTCAGGGTGTATCCGAACGCATAATAATATCCATAATGAATAAGAGTTGTTTTCATCCTTGGTGAAAAAATATCATTTTCCTCAGAATATTTGTTCAGGGCAAAAGAATTTACAAGTCCGAAATCAAAATAAGCATCAGCTTCAATATCAAATTTAAAAGGAGATGAATAAAGGGTCAAACGGGCTGAGGGGCCTATAAGATTAATAATAGCAAGTTTGTCTGTAAAATTTGTAGGCTGCTCAGGCTGTTCATTTGCTGTAAAATCATAGTGATATTCACCTTTATCATAAACTTCAAGGGCTTTTTTCTTGTAAAAATTATATGCAGATGATGCACCTATATAAAATGAGTATCCTTCCAGCTTTCCACTTTCACGTTTTGTAATTCTCTGGTTGAAAAGGCCCAGATATAATATTTTTGTATTAAAGTTATATTCTTCAATACTTCCGTTATCAATAGATATCCCGAATTCTATATCTGAATAAAAAGTTGTATTGAGCTTCAATTTCACTTCCTCATTTCCAGGATTACCGAATTCCGGAATTTTAATAAATTCCGAACCAATATTAAAGTGGAATCTGTTGCCACTGTCCTTGTTCTCATCTCTATAACTGAAATTTTCATTACTCAGCGACAGTCTGAGACCGGGAGCGGAGAAATATTCTTCTTTGAAATTTGATCTCCATTTTTTTCCTCCGAAAAGATCACTTATTCCGAATACAGGATTAAGGATATATCCTGCAATATGACTCAATGTTCCTTTTCTGCTCAGGAGGTATTTACTCAATTGGAATAATGGTTCGCCTATCGGGAGCCCGCCGACCCCGCTGAAAAAATTATCGTTTAACGAAACGACCTCCCTCCATTCAGTAAAATATTCCCATATCATCGAAGTAGCAGTTTCAAATAAAACGGACTCAAAAAGATTAAGGTTATGGTATCTTGCGATATTAAAATATATTGCTCCTCCAAGTCCGTGCGTCCAGTTTGTCCTGAATGGATTTGAATCAAATCTGTTTGCCTTGAGTGAAAAAAACCTGACCTTCTGATCTTCCCAACTAAGCTGGAATTGCCAGTCCTCGATCCAGGCTGCATATGTTGCCCAGTATCTGATCGAATCAACGATCCAGATAGTTCCCATATATAATACAGCCCTTCCCAGTTTATTTCTCTTTATTGTTTTAAATGAGTTCTCTTGTATAGATGACTCGTCCTCATCTGAGAGCAAATCTCTCAGAACTGTGGATCCGGGGTCGAAATTATCTTCATAACCGAGAGAAAAGATCCCCCTCGTCTCCAATTCATTCATATGATTTGCAGATATAAAAGAAAAAGGAATAAGTAAAAATAGAATAAGGATTTTAAATTTCAATGTTACCTCACGAACAAGAAGTGTTTTTAACATAAACCCGGATTATAGTCAATTATACGGTTTGACCTTAGATTTATACTGTATCGAATTTATAATCTTTGAAACTTTTTATGGAATATTGAAGTCATAAGATTTAAGGACAGCCCATTTCTATTGAAATGTTGACGATAATAATGTAGAATTCGGGATTAAAAGGTGAACTTAATGAAAAATCTTAAAAATATTATCTTACTGACCATAGCATTGATTTTGATTTCATTTTCTTTCAGCGGGTGCAACGGATTCGGAAGTCCTGAGTATACTCTGAATGTAATTCTGGAAGATGGTTGTACCGGAACACCGGAAGCCGGCACATATACAATGAATGAACTTGATACGATAGAGTATGAATATTTCCCGGCAGAAGAGAATGTCCAGATAGAAGTATTTATGAATAGCAGTTACCGTGGTTCTTCCGGAACACTGATCATGTATAACAACGTCACCATGATTGTAAGGATAATTGATGTCAGAGATGACTGGGAGTTCTCTTATTATATTGAAGATAGTTCTAAAGTCGAAATGACTATTACATTTGCCGGAGATACTCCTTTCGCAGGAACATTCTCAGATTCACGTGGATATTCCGGAACCTGGACTGTAGAATCTGATAGTTTTATAATGACCTATGAAAACTGGGCTGACTATGTTTTTACCGGATCTGTAACTTCAATGTCAGGAGATTATATTGGCGAGGGGATCCAGCTTGGTTGGACTGCAGTAAGAATAGACTAAAATTATCTGAATCCATTTTATTTTTTGTCTTCATCCTTACCTCTAAATTGACAATATTATCCCCCTGTGTTATCAAAAATAATATAATTTGATCAACAGGAGGACTTCATGAAATATGAGATATTAAAGCTTGACGTAAGGGATAATATCGGCCTGATACATATAAGCCGCCCTGAAGCTTTAAATGCACTGAACAGCAGATTTTTTAGTGAGATGGATTCACTGCTGGAAGAACTAAG
>JAGLQR010000047.1 GCA_023136725.1 Candidatus Aminicenantota bacterium | reverse complement strand
AGATCAATTTGTTATCAAGTCCTTTTGTATATACTTTGTATAACCTGCTCTCCGAATAAAGGATTATTTTTGTATTGAAGTTAAAGGTATATGTAATATCAGGAACTATCCCTGCATCCGGATATACCGGGGCATACCTTTTCCCGAGCTTAACAAAGTACCTTCCCGCTTCATATGTTTCACAATATTTTTCTTTTATCTCCTCTGTTTCAAGAGAGAAAAGGGCCAGCAATTTTTTCCCGAACCCTCCTTTTCTTTTTCTATCAATAGTATCTCTTGATCCTAAAAAGTTCCCATCATCAACGATCATTAGCAGATCATAATAGTTCTTTAACCTGAATTCTTTTATAAACTCTCCATTTTTCCTGAACTTCCCTATTTTTTTCTCTCCCTTGATCCACAGAAAATTCTCTGTTAACCGGATCTTGGGGTATTCAATAAATTCCCCCGGGCCATTACCTTTCCTCAGGAACTTCCCCTTAAACTTCCCCGATTTGTCAAAAATATATACATGAATATTACTATTGTCTACCAGATATACTGTACCGTTTTTGTCCCTTTCAAAGTCAGTGAAAATCACAGATTCCTGATCAGGAACAATATCCGAACTTATATTCAGAGTTTCTTCAAGCTTCAATAATTCTATTTTATTGTTTTCGGGATACCGGTTTTCAATAACTCTGTTTTCTTTTAAACCCGGATCATCCACCCTGTTTTCTGAACAACTCCCCAGCAAAACAAAAACAGCCAAAAATAAAACTATGATACTGTAACCTTTAATAGTTTTTAGCAATTCCCTTCTCCCCTGAAGCATTTATCTATTCTGAATTTCATAAATATTTACAATGTGGTTCTCATCCTCATCTTTACCCAGGATGATAATTTTATTTTCAACAATGTTGAATTCCGGAAAGTGAGGTGATGTTATTTCAGGCAAAGGAAGAAAGAATTTATCCTTATAAACTCCATCATGGGAGAACACATCAACTAGAATTCCTTTACCCTTTTCAAAGGTTGAAGTGATAGCCCATAACTCATCCTTTCTGTTGAACAATTTCTGAACAGCCTGAAAATATTTTTTCTCCGGTTTCTTTACCTGTTGTTTCTCTTTTTTCATCATCTCAATATAGTCAAGTGGATGAAAATAATTCACACTCTGAAAAGGTCTGCCAAACTCCTTTTTTATCTTCAGGTCATGAATATTTAATTTGATCACTTTATAATCAAAACTATTGATAAAATAAACTAAACCGTTCTTTACATTGCTTATAGTAAAAACATTAGCAGGAGATCGGCTACCTGTCATACCTCCTCCGGGATATTTCTTAAATCTTCCATATTCCGTATAAAAAATTTTCCCCCTGGTTACTACTTTTTCACCGGATCTCCAATTATAAAAATAATTTTTGTATGAAATTTCCTGAAGTTTATCGGTAATATTCTTTAAAAAATTCAAGGGTGAATTTTTTGAAAAGATATATGTATTTCCATCTACTCCAATCAGTGAAAGAGGCCCTTTTTCAGGAATAGAATTATTATGTTGCAATTCCCCTCTAAAGTTCTTTATCACTATTTTATTCGGAAAATGGCAGTATTGAATAACTTCCAATTTTGTGAGAAAGAACCTGAACAGGTGTTTCAACTCCCCGGGACCCTCTCCTTTTTTGAACAAATTCATCTGAAACTTACCTTCTGCCGAAAATTTGTAAAGAGCCCTGTTCCAGTCCAGGACAAAGATGGAACCATCCTCTCCAATATCAAACCTCTCAGGATCTTTGAATTGATAAAGGTCCGAATCACCATCAAGAGTAAGCACCTTTTTAATTTTCAGCACCCTGGCTTCCTTCTTAAGAACCGGGGACCCGGAGTTTGCATTAAATACAATTTGATCCTGGCCAAAACCGAATGAAAACAAAAATAGAATTGTAATAAAACTAATTAACAAAGCCTTCAAATTATCCCCCGGAAAAACTTATTAAAATAATTATATAATTTTAAAAAAAATTATTCCAAAGTAAAATCAGCTAGTTATCTATCTGAATCTTATATTTTACAATTTTTGTTACCTCTTCATCCTCAATCTCTTCTTTTTCAATTACAAAAGCATAATTTTCAGAAATTTTATCTGGGACCTTTGGGAAGTAACTTTTTCTTACAAGTTCTCCTTTAAAATTATATATCTCTACAGGGAACTTATCGGAAATACTGATATCTTCCGGTACAGGAAAAACATAAAAATAGTTTTCTGATAATAATAATTTATGAATGAAATTTTTAAATTTGTAATTTTCGACTAATTTTTCAACTTCCTTTCTATCCTTTTTACCTGGAAGCATTTGCATAACTTTCTTGATTAAAAATTCCTTTTCTTCCTTTTTCAACTTTCTCGCTTCAATTTCTTTTTTAACAGACGTTATTGTATTTCCTTTATTATCAAATAAATTCACAGAGAACCTTTCACCTTCTCCTGCGATACAATATTTGCCATTAGTTTCAAAAAAAGAGTGCCCTCCTACAAACGGTATAGATGGAGCCAGATATCCCATATTCGTTTTAACAGCAAAATTGCTTGACTCCAGGATTTTATATTCCTTAAGAATTGATTTTGCTTCGATATTGAATATTTGCAGTTTATAACTAAAATCTTTATTAAACTTTTTCCCTATAAATACTGGATAATCAATGACTTTCCCAAAACTCACAGATGTGAATCCTGATATCCTGCTTTCTTTTAAAAACTCTCCTGATCCGGAAAACTTAATAACCTTAACCATATTTTCGACTAAATAAATATTTCCTGATCTATCAGCAGAAAGTTTATAAGCACTATTAAACTCACCCGGCCCCTGTCCTTTTTTTCCAAATGACTTCATAAATTTTAATTCAGGTGACAGCTTAACTATCTTTTTATTATTCGCATCAAGAATATATACTGAGCCTTCGTGATCCAGACACAAATCCGTGACCCAGACAACACCATATTCATAAAGTGGAGCACTTTCACATATTTTTTTGAATTTCTGAATATCCTCTGAAGTAAATTCATCACCGAATATTGACATGGAAAAAACAATTAACAATAGTACTATACCTTTTTTCATAATTCCTCCATCTCTTCAAAAAACCTTAATTAACGATCATATATAAATCAAAATATATTTTCAAACTGTCTATAATACGCTCTCAGTATCCAACATATTTATGGGCGGATTTGGATTCCGCCCCTACAATTAAATCCATATACAAAATTAATTACCACAACAATGACTCAGTGTCTTTTGAACAAATTACCAAGACACCCCCTTTCCCTTTAAAAAACGGATGGCGTTCAAATTTGCTACCTTTAATTTTTCTAACGGGGACATGCTTCCCGTAAACTATCCACTTCCCTTCAAGAGGGAGGATCTGTTCAAGAGAGATCAACTCGAACATATCATTCCTGTATTTGAACTTGAGCACTTTGTTATCTATAATTCCTATCTTCTTTGCCCCCTTGAAGGGTTTAACCGAAAGGAGGAAATCCCCAATATCATTTTTTCTTACAAAATAATTGATGTAACAATTTACTCCGTTATCTTTCCCCGACTCGGTCGCAGATATAAAATCCGGTGTCTTTGTATTTCTGTATAATAATTCCTCATTCATTATAAGAATAGGAGTTACAAGTTTGAATTTCACAAGCCCTGGATATTTTTCAGGACCCGGGATTATTTCTATATAAGGGGTTATACTTAGTACAATTTTTTTGTTTTTTTCCTTGTTATTAAACAATTCCACGACTATTTCTTCATAATTCCTGACTATATCTGTTTTAATCGAATTCTTTTTAAAGACGGCGGATCCTTTCCCGCTTTCCAGAGCCATCAGATAAGATGTCTCGATCAGCACCTCAACACCTTTACCTTCTACAATTGAAGGGGTTAAATAAATATTCAACATTTCTGCTTTTGATCCAGCATCATAATCCAGATGATGTCTCTCTTTGTGAAGCCCTGTAACAAATTGTAATGAACATTTCTGTCCTTCCTCAATTCTGATCTCTGATCTCTTTGTGTTTATAGTATCTGAAGGTTTTATTTCAAATAGTGCTATGGTCATTTTAATTAATTTTTGATCCTCAAAGGTCATAGTCTCCTTTTTATCATTGTCGATAATCCTTTCCCGGTATATCGTAGTTCCTTCTCCAATAGTCGGGCTAGAAGAATCTGAAGCAGCAACCTTAGCATTTATATCTGCAATAATGAAAAAAAAGACAAATATCATCATCAGAATCAATTTAAATATTTTCATTTTTTACTCTCCTTATAATTTTTATTATTGGTTTCTCCAGTAACTCATAACCGGATAGATCTAAAGTCAAAGGAATAATCTGTTCTTTGTTATTAGTCTCCAATTTCACATAATTCACAACTAATCTCCCCTTTTTGATTCCATCCTTCCCTTCCAATGAAATATTCTGGAAAAGTAATATCATTCCCATTATTAATATCCCTGCTATCATTGCTGCAAATACCGGGACAGGTAATCTTATATATTGCTTTTTCCTGATATTATCCTTCTGAATCTCTGGAACAAATTCCATCTCCGGGATTCTCTCAACGCCTGATTCAGCTATGACATTCTTCAGAAATAAAATCTTTTTTCTAATATCAGTTTCAACTGATTTACACTCTTTGCATTCTGCCAGATGAGTTTCTACTATTTTATAATCTTCATTTGACAGTTCATTATCTATAAACATCTGTATTTTTGATCTTTTTAAATGTTTCATTTTAATCTCCGATTTTGACATTTTTATAAAGTTTATCTATGGTTCTCGCCAATGTCTTCCCGACAGAGTTCGGGTTCATGTCTATGATCTCTGCCATCTCTTTATATGAGAAATCTTCTGCATACAGCTCGAGCAAAACCTGCTCTTTTCTCTTCATTCTTCTAATTCCTTTTGTTAAAAGTTCTCTGCTTTCTGTATTTAAGTAATTCTCCTCGGGGTTCAACATTTCATTTTGTCTTCGCTCAAGGAAGGAATTATTATTAATGATGTTTTTGTTCTTTCTGAATTTATCAATGAAAATGTTATAAGCGATCTTAAAGATCATTGCCTTCTGGTTCTGTATAACCGATCCAGACATGAGTATTTTGTAGACTTTGATAAATGTTTCCTGAACTATATCTTTTGACTGATCACTATCTCCAGTCAGGCGAAAAACAAAACTGAATGTTTTTTTGTTATACTGATCGAACAATTGGTCAATCATATTTTTATTACCTGTCGTATATTCATTTCTCATATTTTTTCAGCATCAATACCCTATGACGTTTGCAATTGATAATTGTGACAAAAAAAAACATTTTTTGTAAGACAAATTTCAGGGAGCTTAAAAGTAAGTGTCTGAACCATGATTTGATGTAGGGGTAGGTTCCAAACCTACCCTTGTCTCAATATATTTGAAGCTTGGGGCGGATTTGGATTCCGCCCCTACAAACAATCTACTTAACCTCAATCTTTAAATATTCGAATGCTTTGTAGTTGGTCAGCATATCTCTAACATCAATGATGAGGTCGTATTTACCCTGCTTCAGCCAGTCGAAACTCACCGACATTTCAGTCGCTTTTTTCCCCGGGCTGAGTATTTTATTCTCATCAAATAAGATCTCTCCCATATCGCCTTTAACAATTATATTTACCTGGATCTTTCCTGATTTGATTTTTTTCTGCTTTGCCTGTTTGAAATTTATCATCTTAAAAAAGAGCTTTTTATCAAGGAATTGCAGATCCTCAATTTTTACCATTTTCTCCTTTGCAGTATATTTTCTCATTTTCCTTTTAATAAAACCTGCTCTCTGATTATTATCATAAAGGAGTTTGTAACTCATACCCTTGAGCTTTATCTTCAACTTTCCTCTCCGTGAGCTGTCCTCCGGAGCATATGTCAGCAAATAAGTGATATCTTCTTTCTCAATAATTTTTTCGAGAGATTTTGTGAGATCAGTTGAGAAAGAGACAGATCCCCCTGTCCTTTTAGCAATCTCTCTCAATGTGATCTCTGCTGCCGTTGAGAGGTTAGCCGTTTTTGTTGCCTCAGAGTCTGTCTCAATTCTGGTCGGGATCACAACAAGATTGAAAGTTGCACCAAGGTTATAATACATCTTACTGATCTCTTCATATGGAAAAGTTCTCCCGGCAGTGAATTCCCGGGAAACATCCCCGGCAATCCTTCTACTTTCCCGCCCCATATAGCTTGCGATGAGGGCTCCTCCGGAGGAATCAAAATTTATAACAGGAAATCTTTCATATTGATAAAAGCTTATCACCCATTTTTCTAAAGTTATCCTTTTTAAAAAAGCTGCAAAATTATACAAAGTATAGATGTCCATTGTAAGATAACTTCGTTTATACATTTTCCAGGAAGCGTGATATTGCATAAAAAATGATAACACTTCACTCTCCGCTACAGCTCTGGCCCCTCTTTTTGAGGGCGATTTTAATTTTGCAACTAAATTTCTAACTCCACTATCCGTTCTCATCAATGCAAGTCTAATATTTTTTCTCGCTATTTTCCCTTCTTTGTTCAGTGCCAGAATTATATCTTCAAGAGTCTTTCTCTTATCTTTCAGATCGTTGTATGTAAGAGTTAAGTTATTCACAAAGACTAATAGCTTGTCACTCTCTCTTAAAACATTATCAAAAAAGTACCTGACCCCTTTTTCATAGAATCTGTTGAAATTTGTGACACTGAATGCCAACACAAACAACCTTGGTTTATAGAATTGTTCCCTTTCCGAATCCAGTTCTATGCTCTGGCTTGATATCTTTTTCCTTACAATATTGAATCCGTTTATATCGATCACTTTGCCATTTTCAAACAATCTGAAATCGGATTTCTTCAGATTGTCAACCGGCTTCCCTTTGTGCATAACCCTGACAGGAACTTCGACATTGATAACAACCATATCCTCCCGGATCACCTTCTCCTGAGAAAATAATCCAACTGAAAACACACAAAAAACAATTAGTAAAAGAACTGATATATTCTTCATCCCACCCCCCATATGTACAAACATTTATAATTAGAAATTAATTTACTTTTCATTTAATGTTAACCACATTAAAGCTTTTCATCAGAAGGTTAATAGTAATCAGGAGGATGGACAGTCTTTATGAAAAGGATTGCATCGTACTGATCACGTGGAACCATCTTTTGTTCATAAATCCCCCAACTTCTTACAGGCGTCATGGCAAACATCCAGGAATTTCCTTCAACTTCTACCTGATTGAGCATGTCAACAAATATAAACTCACCTGCAGCCTCATTGCATATTGCTTCCAAACTATTATCAAGAGGTCTAGTAATGTTATATATTTTTCGGTCATTTTGTGCTGCCTGTCCTTCATACATATAAAGAGCAATAGTATATAAACTGGATCTGTAACGCTCTGAAATCCATGAACCCATACTCCGTTTATTATAACCCTGATATTTCTGAACTTTTGGATTAGCATGCAGGATATGACCATTGTGTGCCCATGTAATAATTTTCTTATCCGGATAAACTGTTTCTATTAAAAACGATAGATTGTCGGCCATACCTTCATCTCTGATCAAACCACCTTCGAGAGGAACAACAATGATCTGATTCAAAAATTTTATAGTAGACAAAACCGACTGGCGTGCAATAAGTACTGAAGTAAGATCACCTCCATTTTTATCAACTATTTTATCTATATTATTATCAATGAAGTCAATAATAGTCAGATAAAATAATTCCAAAAATTCTCTGTTTTGTTTAACATACTCTTTGAAGTCATCATAACTATTTTTAGGGAAGTAATTTACCAGATTAGTGTCTTCCTGAAACACCTCTTCAGCATATTCATTGTTGATAGGTGCTATCAGATCTTTTAAAAATGTTGGCCTGGAGGCCCTGAAAGCACCGGAAAATTGTGTGTCAAAACCGGCAAGTATAAGCGGGTTCTCTGTCTTTTGCGTATTAATGATGTAATCGAATAATTTAATAACTTCATTTGTCTGCCAAACACCGAAGATAGAACCTTTCATCAAAGATTCAGGAGTTTGAGACTCAATGTATTGATTACCATAATAGCACTCAAAAATCCCACTTTCGAAAGCAATTACATTAAATCCCATCTCTTCATGCAAGAACTTTATCAGCCTTACTTTGATCTGATTAAATTCCATCACACCATGAGAGGATTCTCCCAGTTGAACTAACCTTCTATTTTGAATAATGGATTTCAGGAATTGGATATCTTCAAAGGAGCTCTCGTCAGTAACACTATCAATAGAGAAAGAATTATCCTTGATCCATTCAGACCATATTGGGTCAACAATAGGATCTCTTGAATTATTTTCACCAGGATCATTATTTACTTTATCTCCATTATCAAAATTACAATTCAAAAATCCCAATGACATAATCAGCAGTATTGAGATAATAATAACTTTCATCTTATTCCTCCTTTAAACCAGAATCACTTAACCTCTATCTTCAGATATTCGAATGCTTTGTGATTGGTTAACAGATCTTTAACATCAATGATCAGGTCGTATTTGCCGGACATGAGCCAGTCAAATCCAATGGACATCTCTGTAGTTTCTTTTTCGGGGTCAACACTTTTCTTTTCATCAAATAAGATCTTTCCGGATTGATCTCTTATGATAAGGCTCACACCAATCTTCCCGGACTTTAATTTCTTCTGCTTAAATAATTCAAAATTAATCAGTTTAAAGATTAGTTTTTTATTTACAAATTGCAGGTTTTCAATCTTGATCATTTTTTTTTCTGCATTATATTTTTTTATCTT
>JAGLQR010000463.1 GCA_023136725.1 Candidatus Aminicenantota bacterium | reverse complement strand
GTTTATCTTTTCTGCAAGTTCTTTCTCATCAAGCGGATCGTCAAGGTAAACTGCCGCATCCTTCAATACCTCTTTCAGGGAACCGGAATCTGAAACTATAGACGGAGTTCCATTTTTTAAAGCTTCAAGTGGAGGATATCCGAACCCTTCATAAAGGCTTGGAAATACAAATAGGTTTGCCTTATTGTATAGCAGTACTAATTCTTTATCAGAAACATAACCTGTAAAAAAGATCAGATCTCTGCTTTTATTTGTTAGAAGATCATTTAATTCTTTCTTCTGATCTCCATTGATCAATCCGGTTAATACAAGAGGCTTTTGGAAAATATTTAAAGCTTTTGCCAGAGTTTTTACATTCTTATTACCATCAAATCCGCCTGCATAAAAAGCATACTCATAAGGAATACCCGGAAATCTCTCTTTTATTGAATTTCCGCCCTCAGATTCGAGATTGACCGGAGGATAAACAACACGGATCTTATCACCTGAAATATTTTGCAGATCGACAAGGTCGTTCATCGTGCTTTTCGATATTGTAACTATCTTATCTGCTCTCTTTGCAGACTGAAGTATTTTTTTAAATATAAAAATATTCTTTGCTGAAGAGAACTGAGGGAATAAAAGTGGTGTAATATCATAAATGGTAATAATATATTTAATCCCCGGAATCTTAAACGGAAGGGC
Organism: Candidatus Aminicenantota bacterium; assembly: GCA_023136725.1. Lineage (GTDB taxonomy): Bacteria > Acidobacteriota > Aminicenantia > UBA2199 > UBA2199 > UBA647. The sequence continues at coordinate 838 of JAGLQR010000463.1, read as the reverse complement.
AAAAGCTGTAGAGTGAAAAATATCAATACTGTGTTTTTTTAAAAGACGGGGAAGAAAAATCCTGTCCGAGAATGTAACCCCTCTCCGTGGAGTTTTAATAAGTATTCTGTTATTTGACCTTTCATCTACATCTTCTCCCGGGAAAAAGAGGAAATAGAAATCAGGATCATTTTTGAAACTTTCAATTATCTGATTTACATATCTCCCTATCCCCCTATATCTGGAATAGGTCTGTAGCGGCCTTGCATCAACCAGAATTTTCATTTAAAAATTTCTCCACTATCCTCCAGAATCTGGCAGGTGTATCCTTTACAAAATCGTAGGCAAGATCATCGCTCAGGTTCCACCATGATTCTCCGGCAACTCCGACATTCTCATTAACAATTACTTCACATCCCAGGAACCTGGCTTCTACCGGCATCCTGCCGGCCCATTCCATTCCTATTGGAAGATAAACAAATTGATCAGATTTTTCGAAAATATTAAAAACCTCATCAGGAGTTTTATTTGATATCTCATCAGGAGTGATTCCCCTGTTGATACAATAATCTCTGGATTGTTTATACCCTTTAACAGGATGAGGAGAATAAAAAATTGTGCTTCCCGATTTTACAATATTTTTTTTCCCGGAATCTTCGATTCTTTTAAAGAAATACCTGTTAAATGCGGAACTCCCGAGAATCTCCATTTTTTCAACTTTGAAAAAAGGGTTTTTTCTATAAACCTCATATTGTTTTTTAGTTAAAAATATTGCACCTTTAGATTTCATATAAAGTTTCTTAAGATAAAGATGCGGGCAAATACATCTCTTGAAAAAATAATGGATCGGCTCTTTCTT
>JAGLQR010000462.1 GCA_023136725.1 Candidatus Aminicenantota bacterium | reverse complement strand
GACAGGATGAGCATGGCTACTTCTCTGGAAGCGAGAGTACCCCTGCTTGATCATAAGATGGTGGAATTTGCATTTTCATTACCCGAAAACCTTAAACTCAAGGGAAATACAACAAAATATTTTATGAAGAATGCATTGCGGGGATTGTTACCGGATGAGATAATAGACAGACAGAAGGAGGGTTTTTCCATCCCGATCAAGAACTGGCTGAAAACCAACCTCAAGGACCTGATGATGGAATATCTCTCGGAAAAGAGAATTAAAGACAGCGGCCTCTTCAATTACAATGTCATACAAACAATGATAGATGAACATTTAAACAACAGGCAGAATCATGCACACAGGCTGTGGAGCCTTATCCTGTTCAATATCTGGAGGGAAAAATTTCTGATCTGAATAATAATTTTAATTGTAAAAAATGCGGTGGTGATCTTGAATACAATCCGGAAGTATCATCCCTGGAATGCCCATTCTGCGGACAAATAAATAAGATCGAAAAGGGAAAGAAAGAGATAAAGGAAAAAGATTACGAAAAGTTCTTAGACGAATTGGAGAGCAAAGAACCTGTGATCGAGAAGAAAACTTCCGAATGCAATTCCTGCGGGTCTGTCTTCAGTGTCGAGCCGGACACTATCTCAACAGAGTGCCCGTATTGTGCAACACCTGTAGTCCTTCATGACAAGATCTCAAAATTTATAAAACCCGCAGGTATCCATCCGTTCAGGATCACTGCAGAAAATGCCAGAGAAAAATTCAGTAAATGGATAAAAAAAAGATGGTTCCTCCCCTCTGAAATGAAAGGACTGGCATTCCCGGAAGAAAAACTAACAGGAATCTATCTACCCTATTGGACATATGATGCTAATTCAATCAGCTACTATTCAGGAGAGAAGGGTCTTAATAAAAGTACAACCAAATCATATTCTGTCTTTGAGAGCGGTAAAAATGTAACAAAAACAAAGGAAGTAAAGTATACGGATTGGGAGCATACATCAGGTGTAATATTTAACCCCTTCAATGATGTTCTGGTAGCAGCCGGGAAAACCATCCCGGAAAGGTTCAATGAACTGATCAAACCATGGAAGCTCAAGGACCTCTCCCCATTCAAAGAAGAGTATCTCAGTGGTTTCCGGGCTGAAAAATACAGTGTTAGTGTTAAGGAAGGATTCGTTACCGCGAAGGAAAAAATGGGATCAAAGATCCGGGAACTTATAAGGGAAGATATCGGGGGAGACGAACAAAAGATTCATGATGTGAAATCAAGTTTTGATAAAATATCATTCAAACATATTCTCCTCCCTTTATGGATGAGCTCATTCAGATATAAGAATAAGGTTTACAGATTTGTTGTTAACGGAGTGACCGGAGAATTGCAGGGGAACAGGCCATGGTCATGGAGGAAAATCTTATTATTCCTTTTCGCTATTGCCGCTGTAATAGCAGCCCTCGTAATCATTTTCTGATATCAGAGTTGTGCGTCTTCACTGCCCGAGTCTTTTGCGAACATACATGAAGTTTTAATTT
>JAGLQR010000461.1 GCA_023136725.1 Candidatus Aminicenantota bacterium | reverse complement strand
GTATATTTGAATATATCAGCAATTATCTTCATTGAAGTTTCGGGAGGATAAATATAAGTGTTCCTCACCATATATTCCTTGAGGATATCGTTCTGAATTGTTCCTGCAAGAAGATCAGGGGACACACCTTCCTCTTCTGCTGCAGCAATATAGAACGCCATAACAGGTAATACCGCCCCGTTCATGGTCATCGATACCGACATTCTGTCCAGAGGGATCCCAGAAAAAAGGATCTTCATATCTTCTATAGAATCGATAGCAACCCCTGCTTTCCCCACATCACCTACAACCCTTTCATGATCCGAATCATATCCTCTGTGAGTAGCAAGATCGAATGCGATCGAAAGACCCATCTGACCGGCTGCAAGGTTCCTCCTGTAGAATGCATTACTCTCGTCCGCTGTTGAGAATCCTGCATACTGCCTGACCGTCCACGGCCTTTGAAGATACATTGTTGCATAAGGCCCTCTTAGAAAAGGAGGTATCCCTGCTGTGAATCCTATGTGTTCCATTCCGGAAATATCCTCCGGACGATAAAATGGTTTCACATCAATTTGTTCCAGTGTTTCCCACAGGATATCCCTGGCAGCAACTTTCCCTTCTTTAAGAACTTCTTTTTCCCATTCTGCAGAAGGAATATTTTTTATTTTCAGATCATTTATGTTAATTTTATTAAAATCCGGCCTTTTATCCATTATCGACTCCTGATCTTTTGAGAATGCCGGAAATTATTCCAGGCAGATCACTTCCACGGTGAATGAAGAAATCAACACCATCCTCTAAGTATTGCACTTTTTTCTCCCCCGGATCACCTGCAAGCACTATTATCAGGTCTTCTTTTTCACTTTTCATCACAGGTACAATAGCGGATATTAGATCAGGATAATCTGCATCAGCAGCACAAAGAACAATCAGCTGATTCCTCTGGTCAAGGATCTGCTTCACTTTATCGTCTGAAGAACCTTCAAGCTTTATTATCCTGCTGTTAAATCCGCCGGTTTCAAAAAATGATTTGGAAAAATCTCCTCGTGGTTTTATTTTCAGAAAAGGTTCATTCACTGCAATAGTTAATTCCGGATCGCCTTTTATTCCAGCGACCATTTTTCTCAGTTTTTCCATTTTTTCCGGCAGCCTTGAATTTACCGGTGTGTTCCCGTTTATCATGAACGGTTCAGCATCACCTTTCAGAAGTGAAGTTATCTCACCTATTGTTGCTCCGTTAATGAGCATTTCAGCACCATCATCTATTACCCTTGGGTTTCCTGCTTCAAATGGATCATCTAATTTACTTTGATCGATCCCATCCCTTTCCACCTTTTTGCTATCCTTATATTCTTTAATATCATTCACTCTTTGTGAGAAAAGTGTAAGCTGATCAACACTTTCTTTTTGTTCGAACTGATCATCGGGATTTCCAAAATTATTTGTCCCCACCAGGATCTTCTTCCTCTTCGCAATCGACATTTCAAGTTTTTCCCTGCCTTCAGCTATCCGCTTACGCAGGAACCCGCTTTCAAGTGCTTTTTGTACTC
>JAGLQR010000460.1 GCA_023136725.1 Candidatus Aminicenantota bacterium | reverse complement strand
ATTCCGGGTACTCCAGCATGGGGCCTTCTATAAAATCCCCGGTGATGGGATTGGGTCTGTCAAGAATTATCAACTCTTTCTCAGTTCCGGAAATAGATTCCATAAGGTATCCCATTGTTGAAATGTATGTATAGATCCTGGTTCCGACATCCGGCAGGTCAAGAACTATGGTATCAATATCCTTTAAAACAATTTTGTTGATCTTTTTTCCTGCATCACTTATGTCAAAAGTTCTCATTCTATCATCTGTATTATCCGGTAATTTGATGGATTTTGGATCTGATTGATCATAGAGGCTCAGAACGGGGAGGCCTGTCCTTTTGTCTTTTTGTAAAGGTACATTCTCTCCTGCCTGAAATTTCCCCCATAGGCCATGTTCAGGAGCCAGGAGAGTAGAAAGATTCAGTTCATGTGTATTGTTCAGCAGTTCAATGGTTGGAACCAAAGATGAATCTGTTGCTGAATAATTGGATACCAAAGCGATATTTTTTCCCTTTAAACGTGAAAGATCACCATTTAGAAAAACTTCTACTCCCGGTTTAACTTTCTTCTTACTCATTTTTATTCCAGGGAAAGTATAATCATCAGTGCTTAAAGATTCAATAGCGAAGTTCTTCTGTATTTTAATGATAAAACTTTTTTACTCAGAGGAGGGTATACTAAATAGTGAAACAGATATATATATTCCTTATCTTAATTCTTATAGGCCTCTCTATACCTTTTGTTTCCGGATCAGAAAATTCACAAAGAAGAACTGTGTTTTATAGTTCCGGAACAAAAAAAAGCGAAGGTGACATTCTAAACAATAAAAAGAACGGGCATTGGACCTGGTGGTATGAGAACGGGGACATAAAAAGTGAAGGGGAATACAGAGCAGGGGAAAAATATGGCCTCTGGATCGAGAGATATAAAAATAACCGGATAATGTCAGAAACGGAGTATCTAAATGGTGTTATTAACGGGTCAGAAAAAAGATGGTATCCTAACGGGAAATTAATGTCTGAAGTCGTCTGCAGAGGAGGAATGAGACAGGGCTTGTACAGGCTCTATTTTCAGAACGAAAATATTCGAGCCATGATCAATTTCAAAGACGGGGAAAGAGACGGGTCATTTATAACATTTTTTATAAATAGCTGGAAAGAGAATGAAGGAAACTATTCAGAAGGTAAGAAGACCGGCCTCTGGATCAAATATCATAGTTCCGGAAATATTGATATAAAGGAAATATATAAGGAAGATATGAGAAATGGAAAATGGGAGAATTGGTATCCCAATGGCTTGAAAAGACAGGAGGGTTACTATTCTGATAATCAGGCATCAGGGAAATGGACCAAATGGTATGAGGAAGGCGGAATAGAAAGTGAAGGGGAATATAAGAAGGGAGTTCGTACCGGGCTTTGGCGAATCTGGTATAAAAATGGAAAACCTGAAGAAGAGAGTCAATGGGGCGATGGGAAAAGGGATGGAGTATTAAAAGTGTGGGACAGAAAAGGAATTCTCATTAAAAATGAAATATACTTTGAAGGAGAACTCATATCAAAAACAAAATAGT
>JAGLQR010000046.1 GCA_023136725.1 Candidatus Aminicenantota bacterium | reverse complement strand
TGCTCGGCAGTTGAAAGATCTTTTCTGAATATTACATTTATCGCTCCCTGGGGACCCATAACCGCAATCTCTGCAGTAGGCCACGCAAAAACAATGTCTGCACCCAGATGTTTAGAACTCATAACAATATAAGCACCCCCATATGACTTTCTGGTGATAACTGTAAGTTTCGGGACTGTGGCCTCAGAATATGCATATAACAGTTTTGCTCCATGTTTTATTATACCAAGTTGCTCCTGGTCCTTTCCCGGAAGGAATCCGGGAACATCGACAAAACTGATCAACGGAATATTGAATGCATCACAAAATCTTATAAATCTGGCCCCTTTTACAGATGCATTTACATCAAGAGTCCCGGCAAAAACTGCCGGGTTATTTGCAATTATACCGACTGTTTTCCCATCCATTCTTGCAAAACCTACAACAAGATTTTGAGCATAGTTTTTATGCACTTCAAGAAATTTCCCATCATCAACTACAAGTTCGATAAGTGTCTTTATATTGTATGGCTTATTAGGATTAACAGGTACTATTTCATTAAGTCTGTCATCCATTCTGTCATATGGATCTTCTGTCATTTCCCTGGGAGGATCGTGAAGGTTTGAATCCGGGATATAACTAAGTAGTTCCTTTACTTTGTCAAGTGTATCTTTTTCATCAGTTCCTACAAAATGAGTTACTCCTGATATAGCAGAGTGGGTCTCTGCTCCGCCAAGGTCATCAAATGTCACTTCTTCTTTATTTACCGCTTTGATAACTTCCGGGCCTGTTACGAAGAGATGACTCGTCTTATCTGTCTGGAAGATGAAATCGGTAATTCCGGGTGAATAAACCGCACCACCGGCACAGGGCCCCAGAATAACAGATATCTGAGGGATAACTCCTGAAGCCATCGTATTACGGTAGAAAATATCACCATATCCGGCAAGGCTGCTGATCCCTTCCTGGATCCGGGCTCCGCCTGAATCATTTATCCCGACCATCGGTGATCCGGCCTTCATCGCAAGATCCATGACATTCACTATTTTTTTTGCGTGCATTTCACCAAGTGATCCGCCCAGAATAGTAAAATCCTGAGAATAAACATATACAGTCCTGTCGTCAATCTTACCGAATCCTGTTATAACTCCATCGCCGTAGAATTTCTTTTTCTCCAGGCCGAAATTGGATGATCTGTGCTGAACGTATCCCTGAAGTTCCACAAAAGTTCCCGGGTCAAAAAAATATTCGAGCCTTTCCCTGGCTGTCATTTTCCCCTGGGAGTGTCTTTTTTTTATCCTGTCTTCCCCACCGGCAGCGTTCTTAAGTTCTCTTAATTTCCTCAGATCTTTAATTTTCTTTTTCATATGAGTTCCTTGAATCAGGACAATTTTACCTGTAAAAAAGGTAAAAAGCAAATTATATGCTGCCCATTGTAAAGAGTAGTTTTTGTAAGGTCTCCTTGACAAATTGGGGATAATTTCATATAAATATCTTTACTGTTTCGGAGGATAATAATGAATAGTACAAAGAGTGAAGATTTAAGGAATATTGCTGTTATAGGTCATGGACAATCAGGCAAGACCAGTCTTGTCTCTGCGTTCCTTTTCAATTCAGGGATGGTTAACAGGCTGGGAAAAGTTGATCAGGGAAACAGTGTTACCGACTATGAAGAAGAAGAAATAGAGAAGAAGATCTCTATCCAGGCATCACTTGCTTATGCTGTGCAGGGAAATAATAAAATTAATATTATTGATACTCCGGGATATGCAAATTTTATTTGGGAAGCAAGACTTGGTCTCAGGGCTGTTGAATCAGGATTGATAGTAGTAAATGCTCAGGAAGGAGTTGAAGTGCAGACTGAGAAAGTATTTGACGCTTCTTCTGATCTTGAAAAATCAATTATCTTTGTCGTTAATAAAATGTCAAAGGATTTGGCAGATTTTGACAAAGCACTTGAATCTATTGTTGATTCATTCGGAAAGAATGCAGTCGCAGTTCAGATTCCGATCGGTAAAGGTGAATCTTTTAAAGGTGTGGTAGACCTGATCCGGATGAAAGCTTTTGAGTATGGTGATGATGAATCCGGGAAACCGAAAGAAATTGATATCCCTGAAGATCTTAAAGATATAGCAGGTTCTTTGAGAGAAGCACTTATTGAGAAAATCGCTGAAAATGATGAATCACTTATGGAAAAATATTTTGAAGAAGGTGACCTGAATGCAGATGAGATATCAAAAGGACTTAAGGCTGGTATCCTCAGCCGGGATATCTTCCCTGTTCTGATAACAGATGCTGTTAAGAATATTGGCGCTGATCAGGTTCAGGAGTTCGTCATAAATTATTGTCCTTCACCTGTTGATGCCGGTGAAGTTAGTTGTGAAGAAGGTAGTGTGAAACCTGATCCATCTGCGAAATTTGCAGGACTTGTTTTTAAAACTATATCTGATCCTTTTACCGGAAAAATATCAATTATCAGATCTTTTTCCGGAATGTTCAAACCTGATTGTTCATACTATAATACCAATAAATCTACAGATGAAAGGATCGGAGGTTTTTTTGCACTCCAGGGGAAGGGGCAGGAACAATGTGGGGAGATTTTTCCCGGAGATATAGTTGCTGTTGCAAAACTTAAGGAAACTAAGACTGGGGATACTCTCACAATTAAAGGGGAGAAAGTTCAGTTCCCCGGGTTTGTTTTCCCGATCCCTTCTATCTCATTTGCAATTGAACCGAAATCAAGGGAAGATGAAGGGAAGATCTCGGTTGCGTTCAAGAAAATTGTTGAAGAGGACCCCACTGTAAAAACACATCGTGATATACAGACAAAAGAATTGGTGATCTCAGGAAATGGTCAACTCCATGTTGAACTGGTAGTGAATAAGCTTCATAAAAAATATGGTGTTGAAGTGACAATGAAACCTCCCAAGGTTCCATATCAGGAAACAATCAAGGGAAAAGCAGATGTAAACATAAAATATAAAAAACAGAGTGGTGGAAGAGGACAATATGGACATGTTGTGATCCGGATAGAGCCTCTTCCAAGGGGTAAAGATTTTGAATTTGTCGATTCAATCTTTGGTGGTTCGATCCCGAAGAACTATATCCCGGCAGTGGAGAAAGGTATCAGAGAGTCTAAGGATAGCGGTATACTTGCAGGATATCCTGTAATAGATTTTAAAGTTGATCTTTATGATGGAAGTTATCATGATGTTGACTCCTCTGATATGGCATTTAAAATAGCAGCATCAATGGCCTATAAAAAAGGGATGAAGGAAGCAAAGCCAACTATACTTGAGCCTGTAATGGATGTTGAAGTTGTAACTCCTGAGGAGTTTATGGGTGATATTAACGGTAACCTCAGCGGCAGAAGAGGCAGGATCCAGGGTATGGAATCCAAAGGAAAGAATCATGTGATCAAAGCACAGGTTCCAATGGTTGAAATGCTGGACTTTGAGCCAAATCTTACTTCAATAACCGGTGGTAGAGGCAGTTATTTTATGGAACTTTCTCACTATGAAGAAGTTCCGGCCCAGCTTCAGAAAAAAATAATCGCTGATGCTATAAAAGAGGGAAGAATAAGAGAGGAAGAGGAATAGACCTTATAGTCTATGAATATCTCAGAAGATCATATTCCGGAAAAAGTTACAGAAAATATTTACCTGACTGATACTTTGTATCTGGAAAGGGAAAAATTTGCTGCCAGTTATTTTATCGAGGATGGTGGTGAGATCGCGATTGTTGAAACAAATACAAATTATGCAATACCCGGAATCCTGAATGCTATCCTGAACAGTGGTTTTAAACTTCCACAGATAAAATATGTTATTTTGACCCATATTCACCTGGATCATGCCGGTGGGGCAGGATTGATCATGAAAGAATTGCCTGACGCTGAACTTATAGTTCATCCGAGAGGGGCCCGGCATATGATATCACCTGAAAAACTGATAGAGAGTGTGAAATCTGTTTATGGTGAGGAAGAATATAAGAATTTATACGGCGATATTATAGGAATACCGGAGAGAAAAGTAATAAGTTTAACCGGTGGAGAAAGTATCTCAATCGGCAAACGGAAATTGACCATGATCGATGCTCCGGGTCATGCTAAACATCACAATATTGTCTATGATGAATTTTCCGGCTCGGTTTTTTCCGGAGATGCCTTCGGGATAGGATATCCTCGATTCAGGTATGGAAAAGGAGACCTGGTTTTTCCTTCTACATCCCCGGTCCAGTTCGATCCTGAAAATGCAGTTAAAACTTATAAAATGATCACTGATCTTAATCCTGAAAGGATACTTCTCACACATTTCGGAAGTGTCGAAAATATTGGAGAAATTCATACCCAACTTCTGGACTGGATAGATTATACGGCCGAATATGCTTTAAAAAGATTCTCGGAAGGTCATAGGATGGATGAACTTAACAAAAAGTTGTCCAAAGACTTGTGGAAAAAATTTGATGAAAGAACTGTGATGTTAACAGGTGAATCTCTATCAGATGATGAGAAAGATTTTCTATTCCTTGATGCTGATCTTAACGGGAAAGGAGCGGCATTCTATATTACCCAAAATAATCTCAGATGAAAGATCTAATTCTAAATGTCAAAAAACTGAAAAAAAGTTTCATTCAGCCTGACGGGAACAGTCTTCCTGTTATTTCCGGCCTCTCTTTTGAACTTGGGCGAGGGAAGATCCTTGCAGTTACCGGAGTTTCAGGATCGGGGAAAAGTACATTACTTCACCTTCTGGGCAGTTTCGATCATCCTGATTCAGGTGAAATTATTTTTGAAAATGAGAGTATAAACAGTTTCTCCAAAGAGAAGCTGGTCAAGTACAGAAATGAGGATATCGGATTCCTTTATCAATTTCACTACCTTATGCCTGAGCTGACAATTCTTGAAAATGTCTCATTTCCTTTCTTAATAAAAAGTTTTGATAGGAAAAAAGCGAATGAGCGGGCTGGTGAGTTGCTTGACAGAGTAGGCTTGAACTCAAAAAAATCTAATATGCCTTATGAGTTATCAGGAGGAGAGAAGCAGAGAGCTGCGATTGCCAGAAGTTTGATCAACTCTCCGAAACTTCTCCTGGCAGATGAACCTACCGGTAACCTTGACAAAAAGACCGGTGAGAAAGTATTTGAACTATTTTCTGAACTGATAAAAGATGAAGGACTTTCGGCCATTGTCGTAACTCATAACGAAGCACTTGCAAATACTGCGGACAAGATACTTCACCTTAATTAGTTACGAATTCATTAAACATCATGCTTGACAATTATACCGGTGTTGGCAATAATCTTTATGTGCAATGAATGCCAAATCCCCCTTAATCAGTGTTGTAACTGCAACTTATAACAGGAGCAATGTCCTCTATTATTCCCTCTCTTTACTTCAAAAACAGGAGTTCAGGGACTGGGAATGTATAATTGTCGGAGATAAATGTACGGATGATACTGGGAATGTTGTTGCATCCTTTAATGAGAACAGATTCAGGTTTATTAATCTTGATGAAAATACAGGAGACCAGGCGGGTCCTAACAACTATGGGTGCAGGCTTGCAAGAGGGAAATATATTGCTTTTTTGAATCATGATGATCTCTGGTTCCCTGATCATTTATCTTCCATGCTTCAAACAATGGATAGTAGAAATGCAGATCTTGTCTATGCAATGTCTGCTATAGTATTCAGAGATGAGAATGTTCTTGTAAAGGGCATAAATGAAGACGGGATATATGAACCGAATATTTTTGTTCCCGCATCAGCATGGTTATTCAGGAGAGAGATGCTTGAATCGGTCGGTTCATGGAAATCTTTCAAACAGACACACTGCACACCTTCACAGGACTGGATTGTCAGGTCATGGAAGAAAAAAAATAAAATTATAATGAATCCCCGCCTGACAGTATTGATGGTGTACTCGGGGTTAAGACCAGATTCATATAAGGACAGAGAGTTTGAGATTAATAAAAAACTCTGCAACTTGATCCTTGATAATAATGGTTACAGGAATGAACTGATCCTCAGATCACTTATAGAATCTGCAGGTGCTGAATCTTCAATGAGTTTCCGTAAGAATATGAAAAGGCTAATTAGAGGTGTAGTATATAAAGTCTTAATAAAAATGGGGATTCCTCCCTTATCTGTATTAAATTTTATTAAATACGGTATTCACGGAGGTTTTATACAATATCTGCGGGTGAAAAGAGGGCTGGGGAAAAAATGAGAGTGCTAGTCACCGGGGCTGCAGGTTTTATCGGTTCAACAATATGCGGAGAGCTGCTGGAGAAAGGTGCCGAAGTTACAGGGATAGATAATTATCATCCACATTATTCTAAAGCAATTAAGCAAAATAATTTAGCGGATCTTTTCCCAACCTACAGGTTCTCTTTTGTTGAAGGGGACATTTCAGAAGGGGAAAAGATTTTTGATATATTTAAAAAGTCCGGTTGTGACATGGTTGTCCATTGCGCTTCTGAGGTAGGGTCGAGAAGGTCGATGACTTTGCCCTGGGATTATTACCGGGTTAATATTCTCGGCACACAAAATGTTATTGATGCCTCGATATCAATTGGAGTGAAAAAACTGATTATGGCTTCAACCTCAAATGTTTATGGAGAAAATACAAAGGCTGTTCTTTCGGAAGATGACGCACTCCTGGATCCGGTCACACCTTATGCAGTATCAAAACTTGCAAATGAAAATATGGGTAAGATTGCTTTCGGACAATATGGGATCGATATTGCAATGCTCAGGATATTTTCTGCGTACGGACCCCGACAGAGGCCGGATCTTGCAATACATAAATTTATGAAACTTATGATGTCAGGTGAAACTTTAAAACTTTTCTCTGACAGCAACAAGGTGAGAGATTATGTTTACTCAGGGGATATTGCAAGGGGAGTAGCAAAATGTCTTGAGTATATTTCCGGGTTTGAGATAATGAATATCGGATCCGGCAAAGGGATCTCGCTGCGAGAGGTAATTAAAGCTATCGAAACAACTACCGGTGTGGATGCGAAGATCAAATATATAGAATCTCCCCCCGGGTATATAGATAGCGGAATTGCAGATATTTCAAGAGCGGAAGAACTTATCGGATATATGCCTGAAGTAGAATTCAGTACAGGTGTGGTGAAATTCTGTGAATGGTTCAAAAAAATACAGGGAATTGTAAATGTACAGAAATAAATCAGTTTATGAAAATACGATAGTTGAAAACCGGTATTCAGAAAAGAGATTAATAGCATCAAAATATAAGGTTGCTGCCCACAAGGGGAAAATAGAAAAGTATCTGAAAGACGGACGGATCTACCCTGTTACCCTCGAACTTGATCTTACCAGCCGGTGTAACATGAATTGTCCGGACTGCCCGAGCGGAAGGGCTGACAAAACGGATAATCTCAATATCAGTTTTATTGACAGACTCCTTTCCATACTGGGTCATAATACAGAGGGTCTTCTCCTTACAGGCGGAGAAACTACAATATCTCCGCTATTCTCTTCCACACTCAAAAAAGCGAGAGAAAAAGGATTCAGAAACATTGCTGTTGTAACCAATGGAAGCAGACTTGGAGATTTGCCGGTCTATTCTGCACTTCTCGAGCATGCATCAACAATCAGGATCTCAATGTACGATTCAAAGAAAACTGTTTGCGAAGGATCCGGACCGACACTTAAGAAGATAGAGATTCTCAGAAACAGGATAGAAAAGTCAGGAAGCAAACTTGAGATCGGGGTCAGTATCCTTACAAGAGAACACAATAGATCAGAACTTAAAAAGATATCAGAAGAGATCGAATCAGCTGGAGCTCACTGGGTATATTTTCATCCTTTTTGTTCAAAGTGGAGTATTGGAGAACCTGAGATCGTTGAGCAGGCTGACACAGAGCAGATGATCCTGGAACTTAAACAAAGTGAAGAGAATAAAATTGAAATTTTTTATCCGAAGGATAGATATTCAGACGAAGAGATTAGTTTTAATGGATATCACGGATCACATTTCCTTATGGTGGTTGGAGCGGACGGAAAGAATTATCTGGGAGCTGAAACCAAATACGATCCTTCAATGGTAATTGCAGACCTGAATGAAAATATGGGAGATAATTTTTTGTGGGATCAGGAAAGGATTAAAAAGATTTCCTCTGTGATGAGCAATTCTTTTAAGGCGATCAGGAGCCGGCATAGAGGAGGTTTGTATAGCGATCTAATCGAACGATTAAAAAAAAAGGAAGAGAGATACTTCCCATATTTTGAAAATCCAAATTATTTTAAGTACCCTTTTATTTTGTAGTTTAACCTGTTAAAACTAGTCATAAAGCCGAAATTTCCGTATAATTTATCGTTTTTTTTTGTACATAATGGTTAAGTTGTTAACAATACAGGATCTTTAAAAGTATAAAATAAAAGAAAATTAAATAAAAATATATTTTATAGCGAAAAAATGTTGACATATGTAAAAAATTAAACTATTAATTAATAATGGCAATTGATGAGAGATTTTTAGACCACTATGTTTTAATGTGCAAAGCGGTATCAAAAGCTGATCGTCTAAGAATAATTAATTTACTTGATAACAAAAAATTCAATGTTGGAGAAATTCAAAAAAAACTTGATATATCGTTGAGCAGTTTGTCCAACCATTTGAATGACATGTATAAAATGGGAGTTCTTGGAAAAGAGAAAGATGGGAAATCAGTTTATTATTATCTGATAAACCCGGAACTTGTTGATGGGATCTCACATATGCAGAAGATAATCAGGGTTTTATTTGAAGATAGAACAAAATAAATATTATAGGAGGTTACATGAAAAGTAAGAATTTCATTTACTTGTCATTGACTTTTTTCT
>JAGLQR010000459.1 GCA_023136725.1 Candidatus Aminicenantota bacterium | reverse complement strand
TTGAACATACCACTATATATCCATATTTTTCAGCTGCATTTTTGAATAATTTGACCGGAATAAGTCCCCATCCCGCAGGTTCAAATGCAATGATCACCGGCCATTTTTTTTCTGCAGAATATGTTTCCGGAACATAAACAGCATAAGTTTCTTCAGGATTATTTATACATTTCACTATTTCTTTGATTTTTCCTTTTGAGTAATCCGGAGCACTGCTTTTATCGGGGAAAATAAGGAATCCAGAAAAGAAAAATATCAAAATCAAAGTGAAGGCGGGTCTTTTCCACATAAAATATTTATACTTCATGCAATACCAAAATTCAACTTAGTACAATTTCAAAAGTATTAAAATTATTTTCCATTTTTTGATATAATACAAAAAACAAAATGAGGACCGGAGTTAAAATAATTATGTATGGTGTTTATTTTTTCAACTATAATTATTTTTAGAATTTATGATAAGCAAAAAAACTTTTGATAATAACAAACAGGAAAACTTCAGGCTTGCCCTGGAGGCTGCAAATATCGGTGTTTGGGAATTAAACACATCTTCCCGGAAATTATCATTATCAGAAAATATGTTTAAATCCCTGGGAATAAAGAAAAGTTCCTTTGATGGGAATTTCACCTCTTTCTTAAAGTTAATACATCCTGATGACAGGGAACAGGTAAAAAACATTTTTGATCAAACCATAAAGGACAAAACTCCATTTGATACCGAGTTTCGAATCATTTGCCGGAGTAATCAGGAGAGGTGGTTTCGGATTCGGGGAAATATCGGCGAGATAAAGTCTGATAAAGAGATCAGGCTTCTGGGTAGTATTCATGATAAAACAGAACGAAAATTAGCTTTTGACAACCTTGAGGAGCGTGTAAAAGAGAGGACGTTTGAACTTGAAGAGATAAACAGAAAGATCCGTGAAGAGATATCAGAAAACAGGAAAATGAAAAAGATCGTCATGGATATCAGTGATAAGGAGAGACAAAAGATCGGACAGGATCTACATGACAACCTGTCACAACAACTTGGCGGGATATTATTTATGGTACAAACCCTGGAAGACCGCTTAAAAGAAAGAGACATTAAAGAGATCAATGATCTGGAAAAGATCAAAAAATATTTAAATACTACTTTGAAATATGTAAGGAATATGTCAAAGGGACTCAATCTTACTTTCGGAGAGACAGGATTTAAATTTGCTGTAACAGAATTAGCAGAACAAATGAACGAATTGTATGGTATGAGAGTTGATCTGAAATTTAAGAACTGGAAAGACATTAAAGACGAAAATATTGCTACAAATATATTCAGGATAATTCAGGAAGCTTTAAACAATGCTGTAAAGCATGGAAATGCAAAAAAAGCTGTTATTTATCTGACAAGAAAAGATAATAAAAGAATTATAAGAATATCTGACTACGGGAAAGGATTCCCTCCTAATCCGAACAAGAGAGGGATGGGATTAAAGATAATGGAATACAGAGCATCTCAGATAGCGGGAACATTTGAAATCAGTAAAAACCGGGAAAATGGGACAGAAATAGTTTGCGAATTTTTAGTAAATA
>JAGLQR010000458.1 GCA_023136725.1 Candidatus Aminicenantota bacterium | reverse complement strand
TGTTGATCAACTATGGTGTTGAATTGATGGACAAAGGGAAAAATGATTCGGCAATCAAAGCAAAACTTAAAGCTGAAACAGGAAAATTCCTTTCAGGAAATGCATACAAAAATGTTATTGATCATCTTGACGGAAAAGCTAAAAAGCCTCTCCTGTTTTATGATCAGTATTACAAACTGGGAGAAGCTTTCCTTAAATATGAGAATATGCTCTCTGAATTTCATGCAAAAGATAATCTGAAAAAATATTTCACTCTCCCCTTGAAGGCCGAATTGGAGAATGAGAAAAAGTGGTTCGGAAATATATATTTTAAAACTCTCGGATCACTGAAACCGAAATGGAGAGAATTCTGCCCTCCCGAGACCGGAAACCTGCTCAGATCGGGTGCATTCAACGGAGAAGCGTTCCGCGAATTTAAAATGAAGTTGTCATACCTTTCGGAAAAGAAAAAATATCCGCCTCTTCTACAGGGCCACTTCCTCTACAACTACCTGATCACAACTTTTCCAAGATACTATCAGCAGAATTATGATAAAGATTACTATACAACATATTTTATTTTTAATATTTTGAATAATGCAAACTTAAGTAAGATAATTAAAAGGTACCAGAAGAAAGGATATGTGAGGTTAAGATGAAAATATTTAGTTATTTACTGATATTGTTACTCATTCTACCCGCTTTCAGCCAGGACGATATGAAAGTGGAAAACCCTGAAATGAAATTTGTTTCACCGGAGAACAATGAAGTATGGGTCGGAAAGAAGAATATTAAGATCAAAGTAACCGGAATAGAGTTGAAAGAGATACAATCCGTTGAATTATTCCTTGATGGAATATTCCTGAAAGAGTTCAACAATCCACCTTTCACAATAAAGTATGATTTCGGCAACTCACCCAAGAACCGGGTCCTGAAAGCTATCCTGAGAGACCACGAGGGTGTATTACTGAGGGAGGAGATATCTTCCTACAAATTTGATGATGTCCAAAGTGTCAATGTTATCGAAATGGCGATACCTATTGCTGTTATAGATAGACATGGAGATTATGTCAGGGGGCTTACAAAAGATAACTTTGAATTGTTTGAAGATGACAAGCCTATAGAAATATCTTATCTGAATCTTATCAAGCAGCAAAAGGGAGATTTTCACTTGATCCTTCTGATCGATATCAGTTCATCAATGAAAGATAAAATGGATTATATTAAGGATGCGGCCAAAATGTTCCTTGAGGACCTGATGAGGAAATCTGACAAAGCGATAGTGATCTTTTTTAATCATGAAGTTATAGAGGATACCGATTTTTCAAATGATATAAACGAACTGGTCAATTCAATCTCTCTTGCCTTCCCTTTCGGGGCCACTTCATTGTACGATGCGATAGCTCATTGTATAAACCTTGTTAAAGGTGTCAGCGGAAGAAATATTATCGTAGTATTTTCTGATGGGGAAGATAATAGTTCCTTCATTGATCCGTATACTCTGATGAAAAAGGCAGAAAAATCAAACACCGAAATATATTCTATCGGTAAGCGGACATATTCTCTCTCTTCTGATGATCAATATAAGACACT
>JAGLQR010000457.1 GCA_023136725.1 Candidatus Aminicenantota bacterium | reverse complement strand
AGAAAAAAAACAAAATGAACAGGAAGAACAATAGATTCCTCTTGTTCTTCCCCGGGCAGGACCCGGCTGACCTTACCGGATATCCGTTATTTTCAGTTGCCATATCTCATTCTCTTCTTCTTCGATCAATTGGTAAATTTTGTCTTTATAAATTGTAAAAGGTGAGAAGAGGAGAGGATTCATAAAGTGAAGGGGCAGTTCCCTTCTTCCCAGAAAATTACCATCCGGATCATAGATGAAAGTTTCAAGCCCCTCTTCAGATCTTTTCCAGGTGAAGATATAAATTTTTGAACTATCTGCATATAAGAAAAATATAACAGGATAATATTCAGGAAAGATCAATCTTTTTTGCATACTCCTGTAAACATAGTCAGGAGAATTCGCTTTCAGATAATTCAAAAAGTTTCTTTTATCTCTCTCTTTAAATTTCAGTCTTTTATAATCCCTTTTGATCGTGAACAAACTGTCACCATTAGAATTAAAAACACGGACAATAAAACCCTCTTCACCCGAAATATAGATCCGGGATCCGAAGGTTTTGTATGAAAAAGCCTTTTTAAAAAAATTTCTTTTGCCGCTTAATGAATCAAATCTTGAACCCACACTGGACCGATAGACCTCTTTAACTTTCTGCAACCTGCTGTTGTAAATATTTATTGTCCTGTATCCCTCATTTTTATCCATGTCTGTTCCTGTTCCGATATATCCTTTATTAAAAGGTTGAAATCCACCAGAAATCCCCGAAGTTTTTGGAGATCTCAAGTCCCTGATAAATTTCCCATCCATGGAGAAGTATGAAACTTTCCCGAGGCTGCTGACCATTATTTCACCCGATACAATGTGAAGCTTAATAACCCCCAAAAATTCACCTGGGCCTTCACCTTTTTTCCCGAATTTTTTTAGCAGCCTGGAATTATTCAGATCATAAATATGTATAGCCGCCTTTTCAGTTACAAACATCCGGTCCTTTTCGATCACAATAGATCCGGGTTTTAAAATGTCAGGAAATGAAATAACCTTATCTGATTTTTCCGAAAAGAGAATCCCGCTTATTAAAAATAATATAATTATCAACAAATATAAAAAAATCATTAATGCTCTTTTCATCAATACTTCTCCTTCAAAACAAATTATCCTTAAAATCAAATTTTTGGTAATTAACCAAAAAACTAACTGATCATATTATATTCATAAATATATAAAATAAATGAGAAAATCTTCTCATTTTGTATTTTTATTACTTTAGTAGGATATATTATTATAATTAAGGAAATTAAATTATTCCGACAAAAATTCATTTTTTTTCGTATGATTATAGTGGGAAGGATCCAATGAAAGTTCTTGTATTTATAATTATTCTAACTTCATCTTTATTATGTTTGACAGGGCCGGGAATCAGCGATATCCAATTCGGCCATATAACTATTAATGATGGCCTGTCCCAAAATACTGTTTATTGCATTTTTCAGGATAAAAAAGGTTTTATGTGGTTCGGAACAGAGAAAGGACTAAATAAATATGATGGCCACAGTTTTAAAATTTATACACATTGTCCATCTGATCCCGAAAGCCTTAGTT
>JAGLQR010000456.1 GCA_023136725.1 Candidatus Aminicenantota bacterium | reverse complement strand
AGAGTAAATGTAGTAGACCGGCTGGGGCTGACAGATCCGGTATTGGCCAGAAGAAAGATCGAAAAGCGAGGAAGGCCCGGACATGAGAAATCGGCACCTTTCGGTTATCTGGTTTACAGGGAACTCACTTTTGGAGAAACACCTTTCAGGATATGGAATGAACTTGCAGGAACAAGGTATGGCGTTTTATGGGATCTCTCCAGAGGAACTTTAAGCAGGTTCACCTTCTTCCTTGACAAGGATTTTAAATCCCGGATTGACTCCGGTATCATCGATTTCCTGAATAATCTCAACAATAATAATAAGGTAACAAACGCAGATCTTTTGTTTTTCCTTAAAAAATTCTGGTATCCATTTGCATCCACTGAAGGAAAAGAGATCTTTGACTCGCAATATGATGAAAAAACTGTTATTAATAATTCAGATTCGCTGAGATGGATCAAAAAGAATGAAGAGCAAATTAAAATGTGGGATTCTGTCATAAAAGGTAAATTGACAAAAGATAAATTTATGAGGAACATTGTCTTTGCCATAAAAGATTTTCTTAAATAAAGGAGTTCAGATGAAAAAAAATTTTATTATTGTGCTTTCATTTCTTATATCTGCAATGTCAGCTTCACCTTCAACTTTCATACTTGAAGAAGTAAATGAACCCAAAACACTTAATGTCTCAGGGGATAAATTGATCATAAGTGAGAGTGAATCAATTTTGATCTATTCACTTTCAGAGAAGAAACTTATAAAAAAATTCGGAAAGAACGGTGAGGGACCGGGAGAGTTTAAACTCGGTCATGGAGCAGGGAGCCTGAAAATTGATATAAGGGGAGATGAACTGATAGTGAACAGTGGAGGAAAACTTTCATGGTTCACAATGGATGGGCATTTTATAAAAGAGGAAAAGATCCCACCAATGGCCTACATTATCCCCGTAAAAAACAACTATATCGGAAACTGTCTCTCTCCCGTGGATAGAAATTTTCCATCCCTTTCGGTATGTCTTTTTGATAGTAATATGAAAAAGAGAAGTATCATTTTCAATAGTGAGGTCCCTGTCGGAATGGGGGCAAAGATAATGGTCCCGTCATATAAATTCATCTATCGTGTTTACAAAGACAATATCTACCTGTCGACAGGAAAAGAAAATATCGAAATAATGATCTTAAACAATTCCGGTAAGAAAAAAGATAATGTACATTTAAATAATCCGGGATTAAAGGTGGATGAGAAATTCAAAAAAAGAGTATTTGATTTTTACAAGAATGATCCGGTCTATAAGAATTACTGGGCATATATGAAACGGAATATGTACTTTCCTGAATATTTCCCCGGACTTAAGGACATGAAAATTAATGATGATAAGATCTATATCCAGACCTATAAAGTCAAAGAAGAAAAATTCGAATGGATAATAACCGATCTCACCGGGAAGATCCTGAAAAAAATATTCTTGCCGCAAAATATCGAATCTGCTATCGCTTACTCTCCCATAACAATCCAGGATGGGAAGTATTATTATCTGAAGGAAGATATTGATGAGGAGATCTGGGAACTCCACAGAGTAGATCTCGGATTATAAGAGAAAGGAGAAACTATTATGAAAA
>JAGLQR010000455.1 GCA_023136725.1 Candidatus Aminicenantota bacterium | reverse complement strand
ATAGTAGTATAGTAAATGAATATTATTCCAAGAGAAATAATAAATCCACTGACCTTCCCGCCTTTCTTTGTAGATATACCCAGAGATAAAGCGAGGAATCCCAGGGCAAGGCAGGCAAAGGGGAGAGCAAACTTTCTGTGGTATTCTCTGGCAAGAAAAATATTGTCGGGATTTTCCTCCATTTTTTTAATAAGATCAGGGTATATCAAATGCTGACTCTGCCGGGCCTGTTTAATGTTGGTAAGTTCCGGGATCTCTTCGGACGAGTTGATGTGAGAAGTAGTAAAATAGTTCTTCCCGGGGCTTTTCTTTTCAAAACTGTGCAGGGTTGCATTTTTCAATGCGAAGTAACTCTTTCTTTTATCCTTGTCCTGGATGATCCGTCCTCTCTCTGCGAGGATTATATTGTCCCTCTTACGGTCTCTTCTTGAATATAAAAAAACGTCCTTCCATTCGTTTGTCCTATTGTCAATATCTTTGAAGTAAAGAACATATGTAGGGAATTCTCTGTTGAATGTTCTTGGTTTGATATTGGACATAGCCCGGGATAACATTATCTTTGTTTTCAATTTCTGGAATTGATAATTGCTCTCGGGAGCAATGTACATAATAAGAATTGATGAAACTATCCAGGTGATAACAGAGAACATGATGATAGGCTTGAGGATTCTGAAATTACTTACACCCATTGTGCGAAGAGCGACTATTTCCGAATCGGTGCTCATCCTGCTCATCCCGGCAAGAACACCCATGAGAGTGGCCATCGGGATGGTAAATGCAAGCAGGTCAGGCAGAAGATAAAGAAGGATTTTTAATATTGTAAATGTGGTTGCACCCTTCGAAATAAAGGTGTGTGAAAGGATGAATATCATGTTGATTAACAGGGTGAAAGTATATATTGCAAGCCCGACCCCGAAAGGAGCTGCTATCTCTTTAAGGATATACTTGTCGAAGGTTTTCAACATGGATCAATGATATCACAGACCGGTGGACAATCCAATAAATGCAGGCTTGATTTCGAGCTCAAAATCCTTTATCTTTTGTATCTGAACTGGAGGAATAATGAAAAGATTAAAACTGCTGATACTTGTTATATTGATATTCTGTATGTCTCCTGTTTCCAATGAGGGAAGTATGGTTTCAGGGGAAGTTCCGGTTATGGTCATGTGCCGTCCGACTATAGATCAGATCAGAAATATTGTTGTAATGAAAGGTGCAGGACTGCTTGGTGACGGGGAGATCAACCTCATTTGTGTTTATCATGAGAAAGAACTTACTGATTATGCTATTTCCCGGAAGTATGTTGTAGATAGACGGTTGAGTTGGGTTTCTTTCGCAGAATTGAAGGGGAAGGTTGCAAGAGATGATCTTTTCAGGGAAAATATCTGGACATCTCAGTTCAGGGAAATATTTGAGGTTTCCGATGGGATAATTTTTACGGGAGGCATGGACATCCCGCCTGGAATCTATAGAGAAAAAAATTCTCTCCTGACAGAGGCAACAACTCCATATCGTACTCAGTATGAGTCATCATTCCTCTTTCATTTGATCGGAGGAAATCAGAATGTTACTTTCAAACCCTTCCTTGAGGGGAGGCTTGATTATCCTGTTCTTGGAATATGCCT
>JAGLQR010000454.1 GCA_023136725.1 Candidatus Aminicenantota bacterium | reverse complement strand
AGCGTCTTGTTATGTTCTATCTACCGAGGATCTGTAATCATTGTTTGAATCCTGCCTGCGTTGCATCCTGCCCTTCGGGAGCACTTTATAAAAGAGGGGAGGACGGGATCGTTTTGCTTGACCAGAAAAGATGCAGGGCATGGAGATCCTGTGTTTCTGCCTGCCCATATAAAAAAACTTACTATAACTGGAATTCGGGTAAATCGGAAAAATGTATCCTCTGTTTCCCGAGAGTTGAAACCGGACAGGCCCCTGCATGTTTCCATTCCTGTGTCGGGAGAATAAGGTATCTTGGAGTTCTTTTATATGATGCTGACAAGATCGAGGAAATAGCATCCCTTCCGGATGAAAAATTAGTTGAGGCTCATCGCAGTATAATTCTTGATCCTTTTGATGAGAAAGTGATATCTGAAGCTAAAAGGAACGGAATTGCTGATTCTACAATTGATGCGGCACAAAAATCACCTGTCTATGATTTTGTTGTAAAATGGGGTTTGGCCCTTCCTCCCCATATTGAATACAGAACACTTCCCATGCTTTTTTATGTACCACCACTATTACCGGTTATGTCGGCACAGGATGGGGATACGGTAAAAAATATAAACAATGAGTTTTTTCCTGATTTTGAAAAAGCAAGAGTACCGATGAAGTATATGGCTAACTTGTTCAGTGCGGGAAATGAAAGTTTCATACGCTATACACTTGAGAAGCAGACAGCGGTCAGAGCATACAGAAGGGCGGTCACTGTCGGAGATATAGATATGAAAGATGCAGAAAAAGCACTCCTCAAAGCAGATTGCTCAAAAGAAGAAGCAGAAGCGATCTACAGATCCACTTCTTTAAGTACATTTGAAGACAGATTTGTGATACCTGCAAGTCATCGGGAACAGGCAATTGAAATGTACGAGGATCCGTTGAAACTAAAGCAGGAGACGGGATTCGGATTTAAAGATAAGCCGAAGAGGGGATTGTAATATGAATTCTTCCCGAATTACAGGCTTGATACCACTTTTTCTATATCCGGAAGAAGGATATCATGACCTTTTAGAGGAAATAGATCCTGAAGATTTCAAAGATGACGAAATGGAGCAGTTAGGGACATTTCTAAGTTTTTTAAAGCGATCTGATCTTAAAGTTTTACAGGAACTATACATTGAAAGTTTTGACATGAACCCTTCTACAACACTGGATTTAGGGTGGCATTTATACGGGGAGAACTATAACAGAGGAAAATTTCTCGTTAAGGTCAGGAATCTGATGAGAGAGAAAGGTATTAAAGAGTCAACTGAATTACCTGATCATTTAACTCATATTATTATGGTTATTTCACGGATGGAGTCTGCGGAACAGAATGAATTCGGAAAGAATTATATCATTCCGGCTCTGAAGAAAATTGCGAAGGGATTTGAGAATACAGATAATCCCTACAAACACCTGATTAAGTTCATTAATAAATTTTTTCAAAATCAATTTTTGGAGGTAATACCAGATGGATCAATTCAATGAGATCATTAATACATTCTTTTTAATAATTCTTCCATATTTGAGTATTTTTACTTTTCTCCTGGTTTCCATTTACAGGTATAGATCCAGATCATTTGTCTATTCAAGTCTCTCTTCACAATTTCTTGAAA
>JAGLQR010000453.1 GCA_023136725.1 Candidatus Aminicenantota bacterium | reverse complement strand
CACCGATCTGTTCAGAAAATTCCTATTCCACTTGAAAAAATATTCAAGCATGTGATCGGTAACCTGAAGGGGAGAATTGATGAATGCGGGGGAAAAGTGGAGATTCCGGAGAAAATGCCTGTTGTAATGGCAGGGAAAACCCTTCTGATCCAGATCTTAACTAACCTGATCGAAAATGCAGTGACATACCGGGAACCTGATATACCTTTGAAGATCACGGTTAAATGTGAAGAAAATAATGGGTGGGTGATAATCGGGATTGCTGATAATGGTATTGGCATTGCTCCTGAATTCCAGAAAAAGATATTTAATGTCTTTCAGAGGTTACACTCTGAAAGTGAGTATCCCGGTACTGGGATCGGGCTTGCGATCGTTAAAAAATCCATTGAAATTATGGGAGGTGAAGTGTGGGTGGAATCAAGCCTCGGGAAGGGTTCGGCCTTCTATATTAAACTAAGATCCGCAAAAAAATATTAGTTACAATACAATAATTTTTTAATTCAACACATATAAACAATTGGATATATGATCATTTGTTTCCCTGCAAATTACCCAAGAATATCTTTCACCATATTTATCAGTTTCTCAGGGGAATACGGTTTAGGAAGAAATTCACGGAATCCAAGCCTGGAAAAGTTTTCTATAGCTTCATTCTTAGTATAACCGCTGGAAAGTATCGCTTTGATCCCTGGTTGTATTGCAGTGATCTCTCTCATGACTTCGATACCGTTCTTTTCCGGCATTGTCATATCGATGAGAACAAGCACTATCTCATCGGAATGATCAGTAAACTTTCTTATTGCATCATTTCCATTGACCGCAGTAATTACCTTAAAGCCTGATCTTTCCAGAATTTTACTGCATAATGTCCGAATTGATCTCTCATCATCCGCAACAAGTATTGTACCTTCACCTTCCCATTTTTTAGAGGAGAGATGTTCAAAACCATCGTCGATGGGAGCTTTTACCGACTCCGGAATGCAGATCCGGAATTCTGTCCCTTTATTTTTTTCACTCTTTATACTTATCAGCCCGCCATGGCTTTTTACTATACCTATCACTGCTGACAACCCGAGTCCTTTTCCGTTTGATTTGGTTGTGAAGAATGGGTCAAAAATTCTCTCTGTTAATTTCTTATCTATCCCTTTCCCATTATCTGTGATCTCAAAATGAACATATTTGCCGGGTTTTATATTTTCCATCAGGAAAAAATTTGCACCTTTTTTTTTTGATAATTCTTCTGAAACCCCGGTACTGATTGTTATTATACCTTCTTTATTTCCAATAGAATCAGAAGCATTAAGGATCAGATTCATTATGATCTGTCTTATCTGTGACACATCAACTTCAATAACAGGCAACTCCTTTGATAATTCATATTTGATCCTGATCTTTTTCGGGAGAGATGCCTCCAATAATTTTGTCATCTCTTTTATAACATTATTGATATTGATCGGGAGAATCAGGAATTTACCTTTGCCGGAATATGCAAGTAGTTGATTGCAAAGATCTGCCGCTCTTATTGCGGTCGTTTCTATGTTCTTAATACTATTCAGGACCGGATTGCCGGGGGTAACTTCCATTCTTGCCAGGCCGGCATTTCCCAGTATACCTGTTAGAAGATTGTTGAAATCATGAGCTATTCCACCTG
>JAGLQR010000452.1 GCA_023136725.1 Candidatus Aminicenantota bacterium | reverse complement strand
TTAAAACCGGCATCATCTTTTTCAGTAAAGGGGAGATTATAGAGGACAAAGTTAAATGGAATATCTCCAAGAGCAGAAATTAGTTTCTTCATTACCTTACTGAAAATTTCCGAAAGATTTTCCAGATCCTCATTTTTAATATCTTCAAATCTGGGATATCCTGCTTTCTGATAAAGAGAAACCTGAAAGGGAGTCCGGGAATACCAGGGAGCCACAGCTATGAACCCCTCATTTTCAGATACTATCCTTTTTTTATGCCCCAATTCTATAGAGATGATCTCACTAAACAATGATCTGTTATTCTCTTTATAAAAAACTTTTAAGAAAGCTAATTTCTTTTCTACTTCTTCAGGAACAAATGGCAATGCTATCAATTGCGAATGATGATGTGATATGGTGGCTCCTGCTGAAGCCTTGTGATTTTTGAATATTTGAATATATTGCAACCTGAAATCTTTTTTAAGATCTCTTATTCTATCCCGATAAGTAATAAAAATATTTCTAAAGTAGTCCGTATCATGGAGAGTGATATCTTCAAAATGAGAAGGCGTTTCAATTATTATCTCATGTGCTCCTGCTCCCGCAAACTTTTCCAAAACACCTTCATCAGTCCTATTGTATTTCTCCTCCACATTCAACACCGGGAACTTATTAGGTATTACCCTGATTTTCCAACTTGAACCGCTATCTGCGATCCTGAATATTTCAGGAGGAGTCATATCCTCATTCCCTTCACAGAAAGGACAATTTTCCGGGCTAAGTTCTATAGATCTCTTAATCCCGGTAAAATCAGGGCGATTTTCTCTGTCGGGAGAGTATATAACAACAGACCCTGAAAACGGGTCTTTTCTGATATCGGTCATCCTTACTCCTCAAAAGCATTTTCAATATGATCAATCACAAGTTTCCCATCTATTAAAACAACAGATATTATATCAAACCTTACGAACTTTTCTCTATACTTCTTTCTGGCAGAATATAATTTGGCACCGGAAATGATTTTTGCTGTTTTTCTCGAATCAACAAATTCTTCAGGGAGGCCTGTATGTGTGGAGCTTCTCGATTTTACTTCGATAAATACCAGGAAATCTCCTTTTGTTGCAATAATATCTATCTCGGATCCCCCGATCCTGCAATTATTCTCAATGATCAGATATCCTCTTTTTTTCAGATATTTGCGGGCATGAAGTTCACCCTTTGCCCCCAGACTGTTTTTTGGTATCACAGAGAGATTCTTTTTTCCACCAATTTTATCCCAAGATTCTCAAGCTCTTTTAGGATTGGCAGATAAAGCTCCCTGACAACAGGGATTTGAACTCCCGTGAGATTAAACTTCCCCTCTGCCATCATTTTAACACTGATCGCAAGAGGCAGGCTCACTGTTCTTGACATCGATGAATCCCCTCCGGGAATGCCATAGTCTATCAGAGTCGATGTAATCCTCTCTTTTGAACCATCTTTATTTAGAATGATAAATGTATGCTTCATTAAGATCATATCTTTTTCACCATCTTTATAAAAAAGCATCTTTTTTAGAAGATCGCTCAATATATCAAGAAAATTATCCTTGTCTGAAGTTAATTCTTCCCCGAACAACCCAAGCCAATCAAGTCTTTTCAATTCCTCCGAATCCGGTGGGATTTTAAATTTCTCAGAGATCTCTT
>JAGLQR010000451.1 GCA_023136725.1 Candidatus Aminicenantota bacterium | reverse complement strand
TCCGGACATATAATATGAAAAATGGAAAAGATGAGTATATTGTGATGGACCTGAAGGGAAATGTGAAGAAAAAGGTCTATATCTCAAGTTCCTTCGAGCCCAGCATCAATTCACAGATTGCCGGAGGGAGACTCTCCAGTATCAATAACGGCAAGTTATACTATCTGTTAGAAAATGAAGATGAAGAAGAGTGGGAACTCCACGTCGAAGAATTATAACCAGACTTTTATATTTTTTTCTTAAAAAAGGAAAACTCCCGATCTCCTCTTTTTATCCTATTCACTATCCTCCAGTTTTTTTCTGAGTTTTTCTTTTGATAACCAGAGATCAACTTCCTTTTCCTCGATGGTCTGGATAGTGGTCCTGGCAAGACTGATAATTATGTATACAAAGACACCACCGCCCATGAATATTACACCGGTAATGATCTCCAGGGGGACAGATACTTTGAAAAACATTATAAACATTGCAAAAATATACCCTGCAAGAAAGAATATCATCAACCCTAATGATATCATCCATTTCTGCTTTACCTCTTCGGGAACATTCTCCTTGATCCTGTTAGTAACCACTATTGATGCAGCCAGAAAAATTGCACCCGCCAGTATCAGCAGTACAGAAACTATCAAATTAAATTCCATCAATCATCCTCCTTTCCTGATCTTCCCTATCTCTCTGTCTTTAAGATAAGACATCATATTCTTTTTAAATTTTAATAATTTTGACTTGTCCTTAATACCTCCGGAAACATGCTCAATAAGATCAATTTCGCTGTCCGACGGAAAAGAAAGTGTGTTCAGCCCCATTGCCTGAATCGCATTGTTCACGATCATCTCCCCGTCAACTTTTCCTGTATTTTTCATCTCATCAATTATAAACTCTATGAAACCCGAATTATCAGAGCCTTCACTTGCAACTCTGTCGATACAACCTTTTGAAGATTGAGATGATACGACTGAAATGAGCGAATTAAAATCCATATTGATCTTCCTTGATATAGATTTTTTATCTCCGATTATATCAATCCTTGCATCAGCAAGATCAAGCAGATCAACAAGTGCAAGCTCTCCGGAGTTCTTCCAGGACTTGGCATTAACTATCTGACCATTCTCAAAAAATATCATTCCTGTCTTATCATCTTTTGATATTTTGCAGGTAATAGTACAACTCCCGAGGTTCAGCAAGCGCATAAAAAAACAGGGGCCGATAGAATCTATCCTGTTCCCGATCGAGATATTCTCCCTGAAATACTTATCAATTCTGGAAACAAACCATTCAATATCAAACGGCTTTAACAGGACTTCAATCTCTTTCAACACTTCCATCTTCTTTAATGTTGACGGATCCTTATAGTTACCCGTGAAGATTATATCTCCGTAAAAATTCCCTCTTCTGATCTCCTCAATAAATTCGAGTATATCTTTGTTCAATATAGAAAGATCGATTATTATCAATCCATAATAGTTCTCTTTAAAAAATTCCTGTCCTTCATCCAGCGACTCACAAAAATCAGTGAGAATTTCAGGCTCTAATTTCCTCAGTCCGTTTACGCACTTCTGAACCGCTGCCATATCGGCATCTATACATAATATTTTCTTAACCATATTGGTATTATAATAATATTAAGAAATAAATAATTCAACTCTTAACTATTTATCAATTATTC
>JAGLQR010000450.1 GCA_023136725.1 Candidatus Aminicenantota bacterium | reverse complement strand
TATGGAATTTTCCATCATTTACCTCTCAACAAACATGTATTATTTTTACTTCAGATAATATTATATATTCATCTCATTATCAAGTTCACAATAGTGTCCTGATCCGTATTGTTATTGAACTTGCTTTTTATGGGTTCTATACTATTGACATGAAAAATGTACATATATTGATATTCGTACTTATTATTTCAACTTTCCAGGCAGCCCATATTTTTGGAAATAAGAAAGAAATATGGAAGGTGCAAACCGACTATGCTCTCCGTTTGTACAAAGCAAAAAAATATAGCGAAGCACTTAAAATAGAGAGGTCAGCCCTTGATATCGCAGAAAAAACGTTCGGGAAAGACCACTTAAATTATATATCCAATTTGAACAATATGGGTGAGATCTACAGAGCATTGAAAGATATAGATAATGCAAAAAAATATTTTGAAAAGGCAGTCAGTATCGGGCTCAGGAGAAAATCAGCGAATAAAGATCCTATTATTGTAAGATATATTTCAAATTTGGCATTATTGTTTGAAGCTTCAGAGAAATATGATGAGGCAGAGAAGTATCAAAAGAAAGTTGTTTTGTTTTCAGGAGAGATCCGGGGTAAGAAGAGTTCTGAATACGCAGAAGCTCTATCCCGCCTCGGGAGAATCCTGAGAAAACTCGGGAGATTCAAAGAGGCTGGAGATATATTGAAAAAAGCTCTGGAAATTAATATTGGAAGAAGGGATTACAAGAATAAAAACAATGTATTTATTTATAGCAATCTGGGTATGAACTCACAGGAAAGCGGTGATTTTGAAAAGGGAGAGCAGTTTCTGAAAAAGGCTGTTACCCTCTCAAAAGTAGTTTATGGTAAAAATGCGCCTGAAACAGCCAGGAACATTAATAACCTGTCCGCATTATACTACAAATTCTCCAGATATAAAGAGGCAAGGACGCTGGTTGAAAAATTTATTAAAATAAACAGAGAGCAGGGGAATCAGGATGATAAGATGGTCAGCACCGGAATGTCGAATCTTGGGGCAATATATTATGCGCAGAAAATTTATAACAGTTCGGAGAAAGTTTTCTTTGATATTCTACGTACCCAGGAAAAAAATCTTGGGAAAAATCACCCTGCAATTGGCCGCACTTTGAGGAAAATAGGGACCCTCTATTTCTCCTGGAAAAAATACGAAAAGAGCAAAGATTTTCTGGAAAGGTCCTTTGTGATCAATAACGTGCCGGAAATGCCGGGAGAAAAAGAGTTCTTTGAAGGGAAATCCACACTCGGACTGGCCTATGAGAAACTTGGACTGCATGATAAAGCACTGGAATTGTACAAAGGTGCAATGCTGCTTAAGATAAAATTACTTGGAGAGGATTCCCCCGGAATACTTCCGGCTCTTAATGATCTGGGGATATATTATTTCAGAACAGGAAGAGAATTGTTTTCTATCCCCTTCAAAAAAATCGGAGTGGAGACCATCATTGATACTTCATCAGGATTGTCAGCTCTGGCATTCATAAGGAAGTCGGGAGGTCTTTTCGAACTAAGTATGAGTATTGCAGAGAGATTTCCAAAAAAAACATTTCCTGATTCATTAATTACCATTAATTATTATATGGAATATTTGATTTTGAATAACAGGTTATCTGAAGCGGAATCGCTTTATAAAAAAATTGTCCTGAACTA
>JAGLQR010000045.1 GCA_023136725.1 Candidatus Aminicenantota bacterium | reverse complement strand
CACAAAAGGGAGCGATGGAGTTAAGACAGATCCAGGCACTATTGGAAATTTCAAAAGAAGAGAGCTCAACGATTATCATATATCCTATGGATAGCTTCCAAGGAGAGAGAATTGCTGCAGCTACAGCAGGAACAAGGAGTGCCTCTCCTGCAAAAGAAAGGTCGTAAAACTGACAAGCTGATCTCAAAAATTTCAGTATATTAATTTAGTTGAGGATTTCATATTTAAAGAAACCTTTTAAACATAATTAACGTCTTATTAGCAGAGTCTGTTATTTTATAGATTGAGCTAATGTTCATTCTTAAGGAGAATCAAGATGGACTTTTTAACAAACATTACATTGAGCCTGATGCCGATAGTTCAGGACCCTTTCTTTAAAAAAGGGTGCTATGGTTTTGCAATAATAACCATGATCATTCTGATCTTTTTAACAATCAGAATGGTCATAAAGAGAAGAAAGGAAAAAGAGGGCAGGATAATTTCGGACAGAAGCAGCCCCGGAGTAACATTCATATCAATTCTCTTCTTCATTTCCTTGTCAATTGGAATACTGGCCGATATAACAGAATGGAATGAACCCGGTAAGATCACTGTTCTCGATAGTGGCGAAGTCATTTCCACTCCGAAACCATATTTTTCTCTCGGGAAAAAGAAGACTGCAGTTTATGACCATACAAAAGAGATAAAATCCACAGAAGTTGCTGAATCACCGGAACCGGTGGATATGAAGTTCAACGATTCCGGAATTGCAAAAACCGATTATAAATTTGACCTGAAACTGCCGGAAGATCCGGTAAAGATAATTGCGATTCATGAAAAATTCGGCAGTCAGGAGAAACTGATAAATGAAGGAGCAAAACCTCTTATTAAAGAAGCAATAAAGATCGGAGCTATGTTGCTCAGTTCAGAAGAATCTTCTGATATGAAGGAGAAAAAACTGGCGGCATTTGTAAATGATCAATTGAAGAAAGGTTTATACCTGATCGAGAGAGGGATGATCCTGAAGGATAAGGATGGGAATCTTATAAGGAAAAAGCACTATTTTTCAGAATTCAAGGTCAGGTTTGAAAAGTTCAAACTTGAGAATTTCAATAAAGAAGATATCGTAATGAAGATTGAGATCGAGAAAGAGAAAATTACAAAAGAACTAGAGAAGATCAATCTGTTGAAACTTAAAGAGATTCCTTTCATTAATGATCTTGAAGTATTAATTGAACATAAGATCATGCATGAAAAAAGTATATCAAAAGATCAGAAAGAATTAATAATTTCCTCATTAAAAAGTGCAAAGAAGATGCTACTTAAGCTGAGAGAGAGAAAGCCTGACAGCAGGGACAGGAGAAAAAATTCAGATACCTTATAATAATCCGGATTCTTTAAGATCTTCAATAACAAGGTCTATCTGGGAATAATCAACCAGATCTTCCACTTTCGCCCTGGTAATCTTTAAGATCATACGCTCAAAAAAATTAAGTTTTGTTATGTTGATCCTTCCCGGAAGCTTTCTGTATCCCAATAAATTCTTCCGGATCTCTTCAGGAATAAGTTCAAAAGATTGTTTACTCGCTTCATTATCCTCAGGAAAAACACCTACAACAAAAAGATATATTTTCCTGTTTTTCAGGATCTTTTTATTCTCCTTAATAAAATCCACTATAAGTATCCTTCCCATGTAAGTACAACTTCCGAGAATTATAGGATTATAATCCTTCAAATTTCCTGAGAATTTTTTCGCATCCGAGATGACGCAATCCCCATCGATCCTTTCAGCTAATTCTTTTATATATTCTTTAGTAGATCCATACTTGGAACGGAACAATATAAGTTTCTTTTTCACCTTTCTCTCCATCTCAAAACATATACTACTTATTTAGATATTCTGAATGATCAGAATTCTAACTTTTCAAATATATTAGAACTTTAGAGCCTGATACCAATACCAAAGCCGGTATGAATTCCACCGAGTTTTATACTTACATCATCAATTTTGTCTGATGCGCCCATATAGCCGAGATTTAATGTTGCAAAAAAAGTATCTGAGAAGTTATAAACAAGGCTGCTACCCAGATATATTCCAAATTTTGTACCTTCAGCAGATTCACCGAAAGCTTCTTCTTTATAGTCAAAGTTTGCACCACCCGCTTCCACTCTGAACTGAAGTTTATCTGAAAGATCACCCTCATAACCTGCAGCCACCTGACAGATCTTCTGTTTTGATTTGCTCTCTTCCTTAAGCACGGGTGTTTCTCCGGTAATATTGAAAAGTCCGCAACCGAAAAATGCATAAAAATGATCTCCGAACTTGTAAGCAGCTTTAACCCTGGGATAGATAACAGAGGAGCCGTATATATCTTTAAAATCACTATCTGAAGGCAGCATAATCGCCCCCTGGACTTCAAAGAACAGCTTTTTTTCATTTCCACCTGCATTCAATACAACAGCAAACATCAATACTAAACTTAATAAAATAATCCCACGATTTCTCATTAACTACTCCTTCTTACAATTTCAAGTTTGATCTGTTTAATAATTAACTTAAAAAAATTTTACTTCGTTTAAAGAAGATAAACAATAATAATAATAATTTTTTATTTTTTTGTACTTAATCCTTCGCTGGAGTTAAATAATTTTTTTTTTCACTTTATTGAAAATTATGGCTTAAGAAGAGAGAATATACGATTAGAGTAAGATAACAAACTCGGAGGAGCAATAATGAGAGAAGATATCAAGATCACAAGGGATCAGAATGGGGTCCCGCATATTGAAGCGGAAGACCTTAACGGGTTGTATATGGGACAGGGTTATGTTCACGCCAGGGACAGAGGGCTTCAGATGCTTCTTATGCGTATCCTCGGAAAAGGGAGAGCTTCTGAACTTCTTGATTCAGGTGATGATACGTTAAGTATAGATATCTTCTTCAGAAGGATGAATTGGAGGGGAAATACTGAAACTGAATTGGAAAAACTTTCACCGGTGATCAAAGGATACCTTGAATCATATTGTGAAGGTGTAAACACAGCATGGAAGGAGAAATATCCATGGGAATTCAAACTTTTGAAATATGTTCCTGAGCCCTGGGTTCCGGATGATTCAATAATGATAACAAGAATGATCGGCTACCTCACACTGGCACAATCCCAGGCGGAAATAGAGAGATTGTTTGTTGAGATGGTACAGGCGGGAATAACTGAACAAAAACTTAACGAATTGTTCCCCGGAATACTCGGCGGCCTTGACCTTGAATTATTAAAAAAAGTTGAGCTTGAGGAAAGGATCGTTGCCCCCTCTGTTCTCTGGAATACTGCTGTTCCCCGTATGATGGCATCTAACAACTGGGTTATATCGGGTAGCCGAACTGCTTCGGGAAAACCTATTTTGGCAAATGACCCTCATCTTGAAGTAAACAGACTCCCTAACATATGGAGCGAAATTGTTATGAGATCGGGGAAAAAATATATCATGGGTGGAACCATGCCCGGTTTCCCCGGTGTCCTTACTGGCAGGACAGACAAACTTGCATGGGGTGTTACATACTCATTTATAGATGCAGTCGATTCGTGGATCGAAAAATGCAAAGATGGGAAATACTACAGGGAAGAAAGGGATGAATGGATTGGATTCAAAGAGAGGAAAGAGATCATCATGAGGAAGAAAAAAGAAGATTATGAAGTAACTTTCTATGAAAATGAACATGGGATCCTTGATGGGGACCCTTATAAAGAAAATTATTATCTCTCTACAAAGTGGACAGCATCCGATTCAGGCGCGATATCAACTGCAGAATTACTTTCGATCTGGGATGCAGATACAGTTGAAGAAGGTATGAAAAAATTCAGCAGGATTGAGACAGGATGGGACTTTGTCTTTGCCGGCATGGATGGGGATATCGGGTTTCAGATGTCCGGACTTGTTCCCAAAAGAGCAAAAGGGATAAGTGGATTTATACCACTTCCCGGGTGGAAAAAAGATAATGACTGGCAGGGATTTATTGATCCGGATGATATGCCAAGATCACTGAATCCTGCTACCGGATATTTTGCTACTGCGAATCATAACCTTAACAATTATGGAAAAGCTGCTCCCATAAACATGCCCATGGGATCATACAGGGCAGACAGGATCAATAAAATGCTGAAAATTAATTCCAAAGCAACTATAGAGGACATGTACACAATGCAATCTGATATTTATTCCATTCAGGCCGAATTATTCATGAATCTTCTCAAGCCGTTACTTCCTGATTCGGAAAACGGGAAAACTCTCAGAGAGTGGGACCTGAAATATGACCTCAATTCAAAGGGAGCCTTTCTCTTTGAAAAATTTTATAAAGAATTGATGAATGAAGTGTTCGGAAGAAATGGCCTTGGAGAAGATGTATTCAGATTCCTGAATAAAGAGACAGGAATATATATAGATTTTTACCAGAACTTTGACATGATCCTCCTTTCTGAAAACTCCGAGTGGTTCAATGGATTATCAAGAGAAGAATTGTACAAAAAGATCGTAAAGGATGCATTAGATTGTAAATCAAAATCCTGGGGAAGTATTCAGAACTTCCGGATGGCCCACCTGATATTCGGAAACAAACTCCCGCTCTTTATGGGATTCGACAAGGGACCGATAAGAATTGCAGGAGGAAGAGCTACTATTCAACAGGGACAGATCTACCGCAGTGGTGGGAGAGCAACAACCTTCATGCCTTCCTACAGGACAGTTTCAGATCTAAGTAATAATGATTTTTTCTCAAATCTTGCAGGCGGGCCGAGTGACAGAAGATTTTCAAAATGGTATATTTCAGACCTGAGAAACTGGCTGGACAACAAATTTAAAAAACTATCAAAGGATCAGGCAGATAAAACTGAAAAGTTCTGAAAATTAAATAATTTATTTGAAGGGGAAATTATTTCTCTTCCCCCTCTTCATTTTCATCTCCGTGCATTTTTGCAGAAGCTTTATTCATTTCATCTAAGGCTGCTTTTACTTCAGGATCACTGACATTAGCAGTTATTTTACCGAACACTTTGAATAATTTTTTTGTTATCTCTTCCATTTTAAGGGTCAAAGGTTTGAGAGACTCAGGGTGTGTTTTCTCATCACTCAGCTCAGGATACTTTTTTATTATTTTTTTAAATCTTAGAGCAAAACCATTCATTGCCTTTGTGTACTCAGTCAGAGCTGCAGCAATAGCCGGAGCAGTTTCAGCTTTTTCCAGCCCTCCAACAAATTTTTCAAGAGATAGGATCAGCTCTTTTAACACAGGTTCTGCATCTTTATAATCTTTTGCGAATCCTAATGTACCTGAAAACATAAATAAAACAAACACAGATAGTAACAAATATTTTTTCATATCATCACCTCACTAATAATTTTTTTTATTATATAACAAATAATTGTTTTTTAACAATTAATCACATGAATTCCGGCAATGCTGATAATCAACTTTAAAATGAATAGATGTATGACAGAGCCAGGCTTAATTGACAATAAATTCCTGCTACTTTATGATCCGGATATGAATAATTCCCAGATGATCAATAAAACTTTTTTAACAAAAACTATTCTTGTGATTCTTTTATCAATATTTTTGCTCACTCCTGAACTTACTTTTGCAAAAACCGGAAAGTCTCCATATTATCCGAAAAAGGGTAAACATTGGGAGCATTCATCACCGGAAAGATCAGGATTTATTTCCAGCCAACTTAAAGAGGCAGTAGAATTTGCTGTTAACAATGAATATTCAGGATCACGCGACCTGAGGATTGAGATCCTGAAGTCATTTTCCAGAGAGCCATATATAAAAATCGTAGGGCCTGTAAAAAAAAGAGGCGGGCCTGCAGGAGTGATCCTCAAAAGTGGATATATAGTATCTGAATGGGGAGATGTTAACAGAGTTGATATGACCTTCAGTGTCACAAAAAGCTATCTCTCCACTATCGCAGGACTGGCAGTAGATCTCGGGTTTATAAGGAATGTAAATGATAAGCTCACTGATTACGTGTGGGACGGAACATTTGAAGGAAAACACAATTCCGGTGTCACATGGGATAATCTCCTGACACAATCATCCGACTGGTCGGGAATCTTATTCGGGAAGAAAGATTGGGCTGACAGGCCTCCTTCAGAAGGAGGAATAGATGACTGGAAAATGAGAAAATTCAACATACCTGGCACTGTTTTTAAATATAACGATGTCAGGGTAAACGTCCTTGCCTACTCATTGCTGCAGGTTTGGAGAAAACCGCTTCCTGTGATCCTGAAAGAGAAGGTCATGGATCCTATCGGAGCTTCTCAATCATGGAGATGGTTCGGATATTCCAATTCATGGGTCAATGTTGACGGTACGAAAGTCCAGTCTGTCAGCGGAGGAGGACATTCCGGCGGCGGGATATTTATAAACACACTCGACCATGCAAGATACGGGCTTTTATTCCTTCGTAATGGTAATTGGGAGGGTAAACAATTAATCTCAAAAGAGTGGATAAAGCGTGTACAGAATCCATCGATTGCAAATCCGGGATACGGCTATATGTGGTGGCTGAACAGCGGTGGAAACAGGAAGATGGATGGAGTTCCTACAACAGTTTATTATGCTGCCGGATTCGGCGGTAACTATATCGTAATTGATGAGGCCAATGATATCGTAATTGTGACCAGGTGGCTGGAACCGGCAAAACTTGTTGATTTTCTTAAGATATTTTACAAATCATTTAAATAATTTATCAACGGATATTCAAAAATATAAATGTCACAAAATCAGGACTCTTATTTGTCATTTGCAATGGAAAAATTATTGCTTTAAGTAGACCATAAAGTTAAGGAGGATAAAATGAGGGCAAAAAGAAATTATTTTAAGTTAAACAGAGGAAGTTTCATATTTTCACTTATAACAATAGTAAGTGCAATATTTATCCTTTCCGGGTGTATCAGCCTCCCAGGTGGATATCAGCAGGGACCGAGGAGACCTGACACTTCAGGGGGAATGTCTAACAGAGTACATAGCGGTAGTGTTTATTATTTAGACAACACATCTTTGTTCAGAAGAGGAAATTTCTCAATAAAGAATGAAAGAGGACAGGTAATGTTCAGAGCCCGGGGAAGTTTTTTCTCAAGAGGAACAAGAGTAACACTTGTCGGCCGCACCGGCATTGAACTATTCACAATTACAAAAAGAAGGTCCGGATATAAATCTCAATATAAGATCTACAGTCACGGTAGTCTGGTTGCAAGAGTTTACAAAAGAAAATCTTCACGATATGACAAATTCTTTGTGAACTCAAGGAAGGGGAGAGACTATACTGTTCGTGGAAATTTTATGAGCAGGCAATATGCATTCTATTATAGAAATCACCAGGTGGCACAGGTAACAAAAAGCAGAAGATCTTTTTCGGATAAATACAGAATAGAAATTTCACCTCAGCAGAACGACCTCTTAATACTCGCAACAACAGTGATAATTGACATGGAGAATAGTTACCGAAGGAGGTAAGATGATGAGTAACAAGAAATATTTCAAATATAAAAGTTTTTTACCGGTCTTCCCGTTAATCCTTATCATAAGTATGATTTTTGCTCTTTCCAGTTGTGCAAGATACTCATACAGGCATCCACGAACGGATTCACCGGATATGAAAAGAGAATTCAGTGCGAAAGTATATTTTATTGATCAGAAATTCTGGTCAATAGGTGACAAATTTACAATAACAGACGAAAAAGGGTATCCGGTTTTTTTTGTAAAAGAAAAATTTCTCACTATCGGTGACAGGTTAAGTTTTATGGATGAGAACGGATCCTTAATATTTTACATCAAACAGAAAGTGTTAAGCCTCAATAAACAATATCGGATCTATAATAATAAAAAACTTGTCGCTCGCGTGATAAAAAGAATTAAACCTTTCAACGACAAATTCATTGTCGACCTGCCCGGGGATAATGATTATATAGTCCTGGGGGATTTTATTAATCACCGTTATTCATTCATCAGAGACGGAAGAAAAGTTGCCCAAATATCTAAAAAATGGAACTCGTTTACTGACAATTATATGGTAGAGATAGGCCCGCATGAGGATGACCTGATAATTCTTGCTGCTGCAGTAATTATTGATATGGCAAGTCACAAAGAAGACTCCTAGTATATTAATAAAAATCATCCAGTTCTCTTTTTTATGGATGTTCTTTTTAACCTGAACGTTTTATAGTATGAGGGACGGAAAAAACATCATGACCCCAACAAATGCAATTGGGAATAAAGAGAGTTTATTTAAGGAACTTTTCACATACCGGGAGTCTGTTTTTCTTGTCTGTCTGGGGTATACGAAATGCTATTCAGATGCTGAAGAGCTAACTCAGGACATCTATGTTAAAACATGGGAAAAACTGGATAGGATCAATAAAGAAATATCAATAAAAGGGTGGCTCTTAACAATTACAAGAAACAGATGTATAGATCATTTCAGAAGGGAAAATGTAAAAAGATTTTTTCTTGAATCAGAAAAACATGGCATTGAATCATCCATTGGTAACGACACTCCGGAAATAAATATACAATTAAAAGAAGATAAAGCCAATCTGAGAGAATGTATCAACTCCCTGTCGGAGAGACTTAGAAGTGTATTTGTACTCAGGGAATATGGGGGAAATTCATGCGAAGAGATATCAGATATCCTTAATATACAACTTGGTACCGTATACTCAAGGCTCAATCGTGCAAAGAATAAAGTAACAAAACTTATGGGGGATATTAATGGACAATCCTGAAAAAATAAAAAATTCTGAATTAATAAGTAACATAATTGACTCCGAAAAAAGATCCGGACTTGATAGATTTAGAAATTCAGATTTTGAAAATAATATATACGCCATAATCAATAAAGAGAAACGGAACACAAAGATCTTTTTCAGAAAAATTCTGCTCCCTGCT
>JAGLQR010000449.1 GCA_023136725.1 Candidatus Aminicenantota bacterium | reverse complement strand
CTATCCACTCTCGCGGGCCTGGAGGGGTGACTCGCTGATATCGTGAACCCCGAGGCCGGGCAGCGGAGACGGATGAGAACATCCGGAGCGGGAGCGAAGTGGATGACGGTAAAAGCAACATATCCAGACAATTTAGTTGTTACAATTTGTCGAAAATGGTTGGATTTGAAATTAGATTTGTTTTATCGGATCTGGATAACTTTTTGATCTTTATTTCATATTTGAGTGCAGAACCATGAGAATCTACATTCTTACTGAATATTATTTCCAGCGGCCCCCTGCTTCTCAAATATTTCGCCCCCTTCCCCGACCTGTGTTCCTCAATCCTTTTATCTATATCTTTGGCGATACCGGTATAATAACTGCCATCACCACATTTCAGAATGTAAACAATCCATTCATCCGGACCGGAGATTTCAATCATCTGTTTTTTCGATATCAGCCAATTCGCTTTCGGAATCTTTTATCCTGCTTAAAATATCCGATGCTATTTCCTCGATAGGTTTATTGGTAACATCGATAATGGAACAACCTTTTATACCTCTGAAAATTTTTTTTGCATATTGCAATTCATCTGTAACATAATCTATATCAGAATAATTTCCTGTTGAACCGCCAAGGTGGTGAGCCCTTACACTTCTCAGCTCGGAAAGATTCTTTGGATAGGTCGACAGACCGAACACATGCAGGCCTTTAAGGTCATAGAGGATCTCAGGTGGATCAATATTTAAAATTATTGGGACATTGGCAACCCTCCATCCCTTAAATGCCAGGTAAATACTGAGGGGAGTTTTAAATGTTCGGGACACCCCGAGAAGTATAACTTCTCCTTTATCAATCTCCTCAACTCTCTGTCCGTCATCATGCCTGAATGCAAACTCCATTGCCTCTATCCTCTGGAAGTATGATCTGTTGAGTTTTCTGAACATCCCCGGAGTTTCAACAGGAGAATAATCAAGCTGACGGGAAAGCTGTGCAAGGAGAGGCCCCATGAGATCGATTGTCTCAACATCATACAAACGGCCGAGTATCAGTATTCTGTCCCTGAGTCTTTTTGATACTATGGTATGTACAACAAATCCTTTATTGACCTTCGCTTCTTCCAGGACACTCTTTATTTCAGCGTCCGTATGGATATGGGACCTTATATTTATTTTTACATTAACCTTACCGAACTGGGCCATGGCAGACTGAAGAGCTCCCTCTGCAGTCTTACCCGTTCCGTCTGATATTACGTATACCTGATGTTTCATTGCTGATCTTAATTTTCCGGATAGTTAGTTTTATCCCCGGCTCTATATTTTCTAACATAATAGAGTTTTTTTCTCAACAATTACAATCTATATGTAGATCCCGATATGCTTAGATATTTTCGCATTTTTTTCAATTGATCTTCAAAATATTCTGTGTCACCACCGGATAGCTTTAATGCCGTCTCTGAAGCCTCTACAGCCTCTTCATATTTTTCATTGATTAGAAATGCTTCAGCAAGTGTATCGTAAATATGTGCTTCCGCTTTGAAGGCAGCAGCATCCTTTGCAAGACGAAGGCCCCGTCGTCTTTCTCTGAATGACTCATCCTCACAGGTGATAAGGAGCCATGCCAGATTGTTCAGGGTTTCAGGCTGCTCATATTTTAAGGTGAGTGACTTCTCATAATAATTTTTCGCCTTCTCCCAGTTTCCCTT
>JAGLQR010000448.1 GCA_023136725.1 Candidatus Aminicenantota bacterium | reverse complement strand
ATCTTGAACATATCATCATCAGAGATCTTCAAAATGTTCTTTAAAAAATTAAGGATGAATACAGTGAATTCCGTGAATTTTAAATTGCTGACAAAATCAGTAGATATTTTCCTGCCTGTAAGCATGCCGGAAGTATACCAAAAGAAATAAAATAATTCCAGAGAGCAAGTTAAAAGAACAGCGGGGATATCTGCTCCTTGTAGCCCAGGCTACTTTCTCTTCGACAAACCGAATTCACCTTGACAATATTTTTTGCCGAACATAAAATTAATTGTTCAAGAATTAGAACACAGGAGGAAATATGGCAGTTAAGAAAAAAGCAGCAAATAAGGAAAGCTGTAATTGGGTTTTTAACCTGATAGTAAAGATTTTAGATATGATGAGAAATGTACTGAGCGAGAAGTTATTTAATTTTCTGAAAAAATGGCTTCTTATCTTTGGTAATTGCGGTTTCTATTTTGCTTCGGGACTTGCTTTGCTGATAGGCCTCATCGCAGCAATCAGAATGGAATCATTCGAAGCATTTGTAACCGGCCTTGCATACGCGTTAGGATTCTTTATCCTGCAGTATGTGGCAGTTAGATTTGCCAATGCAGGAGATAAACTGATAGAGAACAATAAAACAGGATTATCCTCTTCCGCATTTCTGGACAGTATGGGTCTTTTATTCATGCTGGGTGGCGTTCTGACTCTTTTGTTCAACTCCTATCTGGCGATCAAACTTGGGGCTTTTTCACCATTTTTGAACGGACTGGCAGCATTTGTAGTACTTGAGTTATTCGCACTCCTTGCACTTAACCCTAAAACAATAACATTAGATGTAGTTCCGGGAACTTCAGCAGGCCAGGAAGCAATCGGGATAATCACATTCTTCCTTAAATCATTCATGAAACTTATTCCGATCGTTTTCGGTATCGGGATCGTTGTTACAACAATTCTGATGTTCATCCACTCATTCGGATTGTTCAAAGAGGGATTGGGGATGTCAATTGCATGGACTAGAGTAAGTGGAGCTTTTCAGACAATAGCAGTAGTTGCACTGCTTCCTCTGATTGCCTATATAGTTTTTGTTTTTGTTTTCCTTGCTATCGATATTGTAAGGGCTATCCTTTCTATCCCTTCAAAACTGGATAAGCTGGCAAAATAGCAGATCAGGTTTTTGGTAAGTGTCACTTAAACTGATTATAAATGGATGCCCCCTTGAGATATTCGAGGGGGCAACTATTGGAGATGCCGTCAGAAAATTTTCCACTAAAGTCTATAAAGATGTAGAGCAGGGAAATACCGATATTGAAGATCTGGACGGGAACAAATACTATCTGAGCGGAGCACTGACAGGGGATGAGATCTTCAGGATCGTGAAAACCTCCCCACCGGAGAAAAACATGAAAAAGTCAAAACATTTTTTAATTACAATACTTATTGCTTTATCCATTCTGATCCTCGGGACCCTTTTAAACGGGGCTGACAGCAAAGAAACAAAAATTACAATATTTCACCTGAATGATATTCACGGGAATATA
Source organism: Candidatus Aminicenantota bacterium (assembly GCA_023136725.1). Taxonomy (GTDB): domain Bacteria; phylum Acidobacteriota; class Aminicenantia; order UBA2199; family UBA2199; genus UBA647. Next base: position 172 of record JAGLQR010000448.1, on the reverse strand, counting down.
AATAACATGGGGAAAATTGCATATATTGTGGATCTTGAGAGAGCAAAAAACCCAAATATATTTCTAGTCCATGCGGGAGATAACTTCAGCGGGAATCCGGTTGTCGATCAATATGATCCGAAAGGTGAACCTCTGCTGATCCTGATGAATAAAATGAAGTTTGATGCAGGAG
>JAGLQR010000447.1 GCA_023136725.1 Candidatus Aminicenantota bacterium | reverse complement strand
AAATATATCCCTTCAAAACATATCGGAAAAGTCCTCCTTGATCATGTAATTTCAGGATTCAAGGCAATGGCAATATCAGGGTCCGGGGGCTATAAAGTTGTCGATCAGTTATTACAGAAAAGCATGGTGATGCTAAGGGAAGCAAAATCTGAAAATAAGATCGATTCGGTTTTTTACAGACGATATAAAAGGATCCTTGAAGTATTAAAACTTGCAATAACGGATGATAGCGAAAGGATATTGAGTGATCATATTGCCATTGTAATGCAAAATTTCATCTACGATATCACCGGAGAATTAAAAAACCTGGGGTCTGAGCGGTACGGTATAGGGTTGATCAGCGAAGCCGTTTCATTTGAACTGCTGAACCTGCACATTTATCTGGATACTAAAAGTAACAGGCCCGCACTTGTGAATAAATATTTCAAAGTTCCTCCCCCGCCACCACCTTCAAAGAAAAAGAAAAAATAAGATCAATACCCGGAGACAGGTGCCCATTTTTTACAAAGGGTACCTGTCACCTTTATTACTTTTATCAGCCCTTGTTCCTACTCAGGTATAAACCTTCTCGGAAGTGAAATACTTTTTATAAATAGTCAGGCCGATATTCAAGGCAAACATCGCAATCACAGGTATTGCATGGAACCAGAAGTTGTCAATAGTAGCATCATTGAGCTTATATTGTTTGAGAAGAAGGGACACCACATATAATAAAACCCAGTAAAAAGTTGTATTTTTTTCCCTTAAAATAACTTTGAGAAGACTGAATTTCCCTTCATTTTTTTTGTAATTTTTAAAATTCGGTATTACTTTGGGGACAGCATCGAGATACTCTTTGTATTCCTTCCCGAATTGTTTTTTAAGAAAATTCTCTTCAGAAAGAATTATGAAATAATAATTCAGAATAAAAAAGATGTTTAATAAAATAAGAGCATAAATACTTGAATATGCAATTATAACTCCGTTATATATAAAAAAATTGCCCACATAGAGAGGATTTCTTATGAGTGAGTACAACCCGCTGATATTCAGATTTTCCGCTTTAAGATAATTCTCCCGGCCGGACGTCACAGGTTTTGAAAATCCTACAGAGGTCATCCTTATCAACCCCCCGAAGAGAGCTATAGCAAACCCCGATATACTTATCAGTGTATTGAAACGGCCCATATCATCAGGATTAAACACGAAGAAACATATCAATATTATCGGAACTACACTTATTGCCCTGAAACGAAAACACTGAGCCCCGATCCTGAGTCCTAAACCATTCCCGTTATTCCCATCACTCTTGTCTGATTTTTCATTTTCCATTTAAATAATATCTCCTGAGTTTTAGTGTGAATTATATACATCATTATAAAAAATTCAAGTTTAATTTTTTTTTATTCTAAAATGGAATATCAAATAAAAAAGTTCTAATATATATAATAAGGAGTAAAGATGAAAAAAATTTTACTGTTAATATTTTTATTGACAATAAACATCTCCATTATTTATGCCGGAGAAGCTGTGCTTGAATCCGATACATATAAAACAGATAAGGGAGAGTTGAAGATCACATTTGTAGGCCATGCATCATTGATTTTTGAATTTGACAATATGGTTATTCATGTTGACCCTTTTTCAAGGGCCTGGAATTATGAGAACCTGCCAAAAGCAGATATGATAATAATCACTCATCATCATGGTGATCATCTGG
>JAGLQR010000446.1 GCA_023136725.1 Candidatus Aminicenantota bacterium | reverse complement strand
AAATTGCAGAACAGCTTGGACTGGATGAAGGTACAAGAGATTTTCTCAGAAACCCGAGAAGAGAGTACCATTTCACCATACCTGTCAGGATGGATGATGGGACAACAAAAATATTCAAGGGCTTCAGAGTTCAGCATAATGATGCAAGAGGGCCAAGTAAAGGAGGAATAAGATTCCATCCACAGGAAACAATAGACACAGTTAAAGCACTGGCTACATGGATGACATGGAAATGCGCAGTTGTTGATATTCCTCTTGGAGGAGGTAAAGGCGGAGTAATATGTGACCCTCATAATCTGTCAATGAGAGAACAGGAACAGATATGCAGAGGTTGGGTAAAGCAAATTGCCAGAAATATTGGGCCTCTACAGGATATACCTGCACCCGATGTGATGACAAATTCACAGCATATGCTCTGGATGATGGATGAGTATGAAACTATAGCCGGGGAAAGATTCCCTGGTATGATCACCGGGAAACCAGTTGGTATGGGAGGCTCACTCGGAAGAACAGAGGCTACCGGATATGGGGTCATCTACACTCTGCGTGAGGCATTAAAATCAAAGGATATTGATATAAAGGGAACAACTGCTTCCTTTCAGGGTTTTGGAAATGTTTCACAATATGCTATCGAGCTTTATCATAAATATGGCGGGAAAACCGTCTGTGTATCAAGTTGGGATCAGCAGGATCAGAAATCTTATTCATTTTACAGAGAGTCCGGTGTAGAACTTGGTGAACTTCTTAATATTACTGACAAATTCGGGGGCATCGACAAAGGGAAAGCAAAAAACCTGGGATATGAGATATTATCAGGAGATGATTGGATAAGCAGAGAAGTTGACATACTTATTCCTGCCGCACTTGAAAATCAGATAAATGGACAAACGGTCTTGAACATATCAGAAAAAGTAAAATTCATTTCAGAAGGGGCAAACGGGCCCACCACGCCTGAGGCAGATAAGATACTGAGTGAAAGGGGGATATTTGTTATCCCTGATTTTCTTGCAAATGCAGGTGGTGTTACATGCAGTTATTTCGAACAGATCCAGGGAAACATGAATTTTTTCTGGACTAAAAAAGAAGTAATGGAAAAGCTTGACAACATAATGACAAAGGCTTTTTACGGCGTATATGAACTCTCGGAAAAGAAAGGTATATTTATGAGAGATGCTGCATATATGATAGCTATCGCAAGGGTAGCAGAAGCGAGTAAACTTAGAGGGTGGGTATAAATATTATCCTGATTATACTATTCTAATAATATGAAATCCGGTAAACCCGAATGGGCCGTAATAATCGATATGCTGGAAAAGCTGGACATTGTCCTGTTCAACAGGATTGTCCGGAGAATGATTTATTATCTTTATACGCTTAACATCCCTGAGATCACGGAGCTGCTTGAAGATCTCGAAAAGACAATCATTACAGATAAATCAGATCATATTGATAGTAAACTCTATTCAAATATGCCGAATCCAAAGATCAACCGCAGCTCTTTAAAAGAATTTTCCAATAAGGTATTTCAGATTGCGGGTGAAACAATTCTTGATGATGAGATCACGGAACAGGTAAAAATATGGGTTTCTCAAGAGAGAAGCAGATTCCTTTCAATAGAATTTGAAAACCAGAATATTGCTTTGGTAGATTCAAAAGATGTGTTGGCCCGTTTTCTGAAGATCCCGAAAGCCGAGCTTGAAATGTCTCC
>JAGLQR010000445.1 GCA_023136725.1 Candidatus Aminicenantota bacterium | reverse complement strand
TGATGTTATTTGCAGGATCTTCAGCGATGGAAGAATCTATGAGGTCGATCACTTCTTCCAGATTGTCAAGACCATCGATCGCATTTCTCAAAATGTGTGATATGAGGCTTACCGATTCTTTTTTTATCTCCGGAATAATGTTCAAAGATTCTTTAAGTGTCAGAAGGTGGAGGGGGAGGGCAATATTCAATGATATTTTAGTGTTGAGTTTGGCAAGGTCTCCGGATCTCTTTAAAAGTTTTCTCATCTCGGATCGAACTATAAGGTTTTGTGAGAACTCATCCACTCCATTCAGCCTGTCTTCAATTTCTTTTACCCCAGTCAGAGGATATGACAGCCACTCTTTCAATAATCTTCTTCCCATAGGTGTTATGGTAAGGTCTATAGAATTTATCAGGCTCCCCTTCGAAGTGCCTGTCTGAAGGTTTTTTAGAATTTCAAGGTTTTTGAATGTTACCTGGTCAAGGATTAGATAATCTTCTCTGGGAACAAAGTGGAGGCTGGAAATATTTGAAAAATCCGATCTTCTGACCGATCTTATATATTTCAGCAATACGCCTGCAGCGATAACAGCAGAATCATATCCGGTGAGCCCTAATCCTTCGAGGGTTTCTATACCGAGTTGATTTTTGATTATATTTTCACATTCGAAATAATTATATTCGAATGGTTCAAATTTATTGATAAGTATATTTGAGAATTCCGGGAATCTTTTCATTATATTGTTCAGTTCATCTTCAAAATTATCAGGAATTACAATCTCCTGTGATGTCTTCTTGTAAAATTCGTTGAAGAAGGAATCCATATTTGAAAGTTCAAAACTTCTTACTTCAAAAGATGAGACGGCAAGGTCTATTGAAGCGATCGCAATTGTTTTCTCATCGCGGTATAACGAAACAACATAATTATTTATCTTTTCTTCCGGAAGATCGATCTCGAGTGCAGTGGCCGGAGTGAGTATCTGGGTAACATCTCTTTTAACAAGACCGACAGCAAGTGCCGGATCCTCGATTTGTTCACAAACAGCTACTTTGAATCCCTTTTTTAATAGTTTTGAGGCATAATGGTCTTTTGCATGGTAAGGTATTCCGCAAAGAGGAACCGAATTGTCCTTTTTTTTATTCCTGGATGTAAGTACAACTTCCAGAATGGGAGCTGCGATCTTTGCATCTTCAAAGAACATTTCGTAAAAATCACCCATTCTGAAAAACAGTATGGAGTCGGGGTAATTCTTCTTGATCTCAAAATATTGTTTCACCATCGGGGTGATCTTTCCGTTCTCCATTAAAAAATTATATCATATCGGACACCATCTTTTAATCGTTACCTATATTGTAATGAAATGTAACTATTGTTATTTCAGGAAGTATATTAAATATGACGTTCAATCCAGGTTCAATTTTTATTGACAAATTAAAAGGGGGTGAAGTATGGCTACAACTTTAATCATAATTGCAGCAACCTCGGTAGTTCTATATGTTGTGTCGACAATTTTGATCTATGATTATCTGAGCAAATCAGGTGAAAAAGTAAGTTTTCTCTGGATCCGGTTGTTCATGATTAAGAATGCCAGCAGATATAAAAAACTGACCCGTGAAAAGACCGGAAAGACAGGCTATCTGTATTATATCTGGATCGCATCAAATAAATCTGGCATTGATCTGCTTCATACTCCTTGTTTCCAAATTCCCGAATTTGTAAAATTAGTT
>JAGLQR010000444.1 GCA_023136725.1 Candidatus Aminicenantota bacterium | reverse complement strand
TGCATCATTGAAAGAAGCCCTGCTGCAAGCAGCTGATGAATTTAATGTAAGTGAAGAAGATATCAGATATGAGATCATAACGGCAAAAACAAAATATTTCGGATTTAAACAGAGGGAGATACATATCAATGCATGGGCTCCCGAAGGAATAGATGAAAAAGAGCTCTCCTCATTTATCAATTCAATGATAGATCAGATGGGGCTGAGTCTTGAGTATAAGCTGACCGAAGGAAAGGGATTTGTCACTGCTAATTTTTCAGGAGAAGATTATAAACTTCTTCTCTATAAAAACGGCAATCTTCTCAATGCTATTCAATATCTTCTGAACAGATTGTTCGGAGAGGTCGTAGGAAGCAAAATTTATTGTGAATGCGAAAATTTCAGGAAAACAAGAGAACAGGACCTTAGCAGGCTTGCTCATCAACATGCCAAGTCAATAAGAAAGAACGGAAAGAGGGTCACCGTAAGGGATCTTAATCCATTCGAAAGAAGAGTAGTTCATATGATAATAAACAAATATTCAGATCTTGAATCTGCCAGTGCGGGAGATTCGTTTCTGAAGACGATCACAATAAAAAAGAAATAATGGAAGAGGGGACTATAGCTGCCCTTTCAACGCCTTCGGGACGGGGGGGGATAGCTGTTATCCGGATTTCGGGAGACCTTGCCCAGGCTATAACTAAAGAAATTATTGAAGGTGTTCCCGATGAGATCATTGACAGAAAGGCTGTACACTCATTTATCACTGAATCAGGAAAGCGGATCGAGGAGTGTGTCTATACATTCTTCAGATCACCTAATTCATACACAGGTGAAGATATAATTGAAATATCTATCCATGCAAACCCTCACCTTTCAGAAGCGGTTCTGAACCTCATATTCGGCAGAGGTGCGAGAGAAGCGCTTCCTGGTGAATTTACATACAGAGCATTCAAAAATAACAAGATCGATCTTATTCAGGCGGAATCAGTTAACGAATTGATAAATGCCAACTCAAAATATTATGCGGAGATGAAGTTCGGGAACCTGGAGGGAAAGCTTTCCGTATTTCTTGAAGATCTTAAAAAAGAGCTTGTCAACCTTGCAGTAAAGGTTGAAAGTATCATTGAGTTCCAGGAAGATCAATCGCTTGAAGAGATTGAGTTCACTCCGGAACTGCAATCTTCCATCACAGGAATAAATAGAATAATCAGCGGGTACAGGTTCAATGAAGTACTCGATAAGGGGCTGAAAGTTGTTATCGTCGGCAAAGCGAATGTCGGGAAATCTTCCCTTTTTAACTCTCTGCTTCTGGAGGAACGATCCATTACCTCATCGATCCCGGGGACCACGCGTGACTTTATAAGAGAAAAGATCTTCATTGAAGGATATCCGGTTGAACTTATGGATGTGGCAGGGATAAATTCAGGATCGGTGGATGATATTGAGAAGCTCGGGATCACCAGAAGTATTGACCTTGTTAAGGATTCAGATGCTGTAATATTTCTTCTGGATGGTTCTACGGACATTGATGATAATGACAGGTCGATATACGATCTTATAAAAGATAAAGAACAGATTATATTTATTAACAAATCTGATAACCTGAAAGACGGAGTGATCGAATCTGTATCCGAAGAATTCAATAGCAGCAAAGTTTTCCAGCTCTCTGTTTTAAATAACACCGGAATGGAAAAGGTTTATGAGTTCATATCGTCAATTATAAATGAGAT
>JAGLQR010000443.1 GCA_023136725.1 Candidatus Aminicenantota bacterium | reverse complement strand
AAAAAGTTCAAAGATATCTATGTAAAGAAAAGAAAGAGGGAAGAATATCTTAAAGAACTTGAAGAGCTTGAGAAATAGTTCCTGTTTTTCGGGTCGAGTTCATTGTTAATTTAAAATAAGGCGGCGACTAAAATGGGGAAATTACCGGTCAAAAAAAAAGGAAGTTTTGACGATTTTTATCTAAAGATCAGAAAAAAAGTAACAGACTGGTTCGAAAGCGGCAAGCTTGGGAAAAAAAGCGGGAAGTGGATGGATGACTTTGTTCAATACCTGCTTATATTCCCTGATCTTATCCACCTCATGATAAAATTGTTTGGTGATAAAGAAGTTCCAACCAAGACAAAGGGGATGATCGTTATCGGGTTTGCTTACCTCCTCTCACCGGTAGATGTAATTCCTGATTTTATTCCTGTATTTGGTTTTGTAGACGATCTGCTGATATCTGTTGTTCTTTTGAATAAGATCATAAACAGCGGAGATGAGGTGATGATAGATAAAATAAAATTTTATTGGGTCGGAGAAGACGATATTTTTCGTAAAATAAAGGAGATCGTTGCAGCAATGAACGAGTTATCTTCTAAGATTCCTAAATCTATCTCCGGGTTCTTCAACAAGCATAAATAGACATTCTCAGGCAAACTTGTTTGCAATAATTTTGTCTAATGATATATTGAAAAACTCTTTTGAAATAAGCTCTTCAAAATAATTCCAAAGATTTGAAGTAATGCATTCTTCTGACAATATGCATCCGGAATCTCTTGTGCAACCTGAGATTTTAAGGCTTTCATTGTATGCTTTGAAAATATCCGAGATGAAAATTTCTTCAGGCTTTTTGTTAAGTTTGTATCCTCCGTATTTTCCCTGGACACTAGTTATAAGATGAGCTTTTTCAATTGGGCCGGCCAGTTTCCTGAGGTATTTTGGTGAAACAACCATCTTCTTCCCGAGTATCTCTGTATTGATCACATCTGTATTGCCAGCAAGAAGAACCAGCATCCTTAGTCCATATCGGATCTTCGTGTTTATTTTCATTTAATTAAAGTATAACTAATAGTTATTCATTGTCAACAGTTTTTTGTGATTTCTAACCAATTAGGTTATATAGGCAATTATTGACATTTTCGGGAAAAAGCTCTATATTTTCCCAATGAAATATTTAAAGTTCATCATTGTTCTCATACTGGTTTTTATCCTGCTGTACTTCTTCTTTCAGAATGTAGAATTCAAGCTGGTCATCAACATAATAAAAAATGTTAATCCATTGTACATCATTATATTTCTAGCTGGTCTTTATACTCAGTTCTTCATCAGGGCTTACAGATGGGGAATATTGTTCCGTCCCTTCAAAAAAAGCATTTCGATCCTTAATCTTTATCATTACTCTTTCATCGGAATGTTTATTAATACTCTAATCCCGGGGAGGATCGGGGAGCCTGCCCGCGGAATACTTATCGCCAGAGAAGAAGGCCTGGAGTCCGGATCAGGTCTTGCAACGATAGTGATAGAGCGGATGATAGATTCTCTGATGATAGTTGTCCTTTTTTTTACATCCCTGCTGTTTATAGACAGCAGTAATTCAGTTTTACTTGAGAAGCTGAAATCGGGGGGAGTGATCTTTCTTCCGTTAGTGATTTCTGTTTTTGTCATGTTCTATCTGATCAATATACCCGGAATATTTAATATAGTGGAGAGAATACTCAGATTTGTTTTGAG
>JAGLQR010000442.1 GCA_023136725.1 Candidatus Aminicenantota bacterium | reverse complement strand
ATGAAGTTATAATCGGTGAGGGGTTGTCAAAGATACTCAAAGCCGGAACAGGACAGGAATTAGTTGTTATCAGCCAGGGTGCTGACGGATCCATAGCAAATGATGCATATAAAATAATTGGTATATCAAATAGTGGAAATGAACTTGAGGACAGAGTGACGATGTATCTTCCGTTGAAGGTTGCACAGGAACTTCTTGTCCTGGAAGGCAGGGTCCATGAGATCGCAATAACCGTGGGGAATCTTAATTCTGTAAAAAAGATAAACGATCTTGTATCACAAAAAATAAAATCTGAAGAAATTGAGGCTGTCCCATGGCAGGTATTTGCAAAATCTTTTTATGATGCCATGCAGGCGGATGTTGCGGGAATGTGGGTTATGCTGCTCATAATTATGTTCGTTGTTGCTATCGGAGTTCTAAATACTGTTCTTATGTCTGTTCTCGAAAGGAGAAGGGAGTACGGTGTATTAAAGGCAATGGGAACTAAACCGAAGGATATAATTAAACTTATCCTTACCGAGATAAATATCCTTGCATTTATGTGTATTATTCTGGGATCTATTGCAGGATTCGGGATTAATCTACTGCTCTCAAAGCATGGTATTGCAATTCCTGAGCCGATAACTTATGGCGGGATGAAATTCCAGTATATGACATCTGAAGTTAATCTCAGGAGTTTTCTGATACCTGCTGTTATTGTATTCCTGTCAGCAACCATTGTCGGATTTTTCCCGGCATTAAAAGCTGCAAAAACTGATCCTGCAAAAGCAATGAGGACACACTGATGAAATCGCGGAGGAGAGAATAATGTTTTATCTTAAACTGGCGTGGAGAAATATTTTAAGGAATAAGAGGAGAACAATTATTGCCAGCATTGCAATCGGAGTAGGACTGGCATCCATGATCCTCACAGATGGAATAATGATCGGAATGAAAGATAATCTGGTGGACTCTGCAACTTCAACTTTACTCGGGGAGGCACAGATCCACCATAAGGATTTTCGGCATACTCAGGATGTGGAAAAAACTATTATAAATAAAAGTGAGGTTCTGAAAGAACTTAAAAAAGACAATTCAGTTGACAAATTCAGTGAAAGGACACTCTCACTGGGAATGATCACCTCACCTTCAACGGCCGAATCCGTACTTGTGTTCGGTATTGACCCCGACTCGGACAAATATCTTTCAAAGATCGATGACAGAATTCGTGAAGGATCATATTTCGGGAATGGAGGAAAAAGGGAGATCGTGATCGGGAGCAAGCTTGCGGAAGTACTTGAAGTATCGCTCGGAGATCGAATTGTTATAACAGTAGCACAGGCATTCAGTGGTGATCTGTCACAGGAAATGTTCCTCATAGGAGGGATATACCACTTCAATGTAAAAGAGATGGATAATGGTATGGTATTAATCAGGAAAGAGAGAGCCCAGGAAATGCTGAATATCGGTAAAGAAATTCATGAAATAGCGGTAAAGTTCACCGGAATTAGAATGGCTGAAGATAAAAAACTCCCGTTCTGGAGCAAATATGGATCAGGAGAGAATGAAGCTTTAAGCTGGTCAAAAATAATGCCGGAGCTGAAAAATATGCTGGATATGACAGATGTTTCTCTTTATATGATGGGAGGAATTCTGTTTTTTGTGGTTATTTTCGGGATCATAAATGCACTCTTTATGTCTCTTTATGAAAGAATGTTCGAATTCGGGATCCTTAAGGCTGT
>JAGLQR010000441.1 GCA_023136725.1 Candidatus Aminicenantota bacterium | reverse complement strand
CGACTTCGGGATTTCAGATATTAAGTAGAAGAGTATATATGGAATACAGCGGAATGTTCAATTACCCCCAGTTCCCGGATGCAAATCTGATCATCAAAATGCTTCTTAAGGGTTATAAGATCGAAGAGACTCCGGTTGAGATGAGAAAAAGAGAACATGGCGAGAGTATGCATACCGGGATAATCGCACCTGTAAAATATATGATCAAGATATTTTACAGCATCCTGATAATTATCCTGTCTTTTAAATTCAGCAGCCCGAATGGGCCGGGAGGTTCTGATGTATAGAGTTGTTTTTGCATTTTTCGGTATTGCCTCAATATTATTTATTTTGGTCAAAGTAAAGAAAAACAAGTTTTCTGAAGGGAGGAGTATTTTCTGGGTGCTCGGCGGTATTGCAATGTTCTTCCTGTCAATCTTTCCGAAAGCTATCGATAAGCTCTCCGCTATACTTGGAATTAACCATCCTCCATCACTCCTTTTTCTCCTGGCATCTCTCTTTATTATTTACTCTGTATTTAAACTTGAAGAGGAGATCACACAGACAAAAGAAAATCTGAAGGATCTCGCCCATAAAAATGCGATCCTTGAGGACAAACTGAAAGAAAGAGAAAAATAAACTGCATCCAAACAGAGAAAATCCCCGTCTTTAATATATTGACAGAGCTTTGAAATCCCCGTTCAAAGTTGAAATAAGGGAGATTCTGTGATAAATTCAAGTTCAATGAAGAGGAGATTACTGCTTGTATCAAAAGTATTGGGGATAGGAGCATTTTATACTTTTGTACTTGTGATCTCAATTTTTCTGACAATGAGCTTCCTAATCAAAGGGGATGAGATCAAGGCTCCTGACCTCATTGGGAAAAGCGTTGATAATGCTTTGAAAATTGCTCAGGACAATGGCTTTTTCCTGAAAAAAATAACAGGAAATTATAGTAAAAATTATAAGCCTCTTACCGTTATCGAACAGATACCGGAGCCGGGAGTTAATATAAAAAAAAGTTCAAACCTGAAAATATTCATCACTTCAGAACTAATAGAAGTTATTGTTCCAGACCTTGGAGGTTATACAAGGGAGGAGAGTAAAAAGCTGATAAAGGTGAGCGAATTGAAAAAAAGATACGTATCCTACATCCACTCTGACAGGGTCCCTCAGGATTTTATTATATCTCAATCTCTAAAGCCCGGCTCTCTTGTCCCCATCAACTCAGATATGGATATTCTGGTAAGTAAAGGTAAAAGGAATAATGAATTTATTATGCCTGATATAATCGGAAAAAATGCGGAAAGGATCCTCTCTTATTTTGAAGTAATAGGATTAAAGATAGAGAAGATCACCAAAGTAGCTTATCCCGGACTAAGGCCTAATATTATTATCTGGCAAAATCCTGCACAGGGATTCAAGATCAGTTCAAAGAACAGGATCAGTATTCAGGTGAGTGAATGAATCCGGTATTTCCTTCAATTTTATCAACGGATTTCTATGATCTGAAAGATAAACTTAACAGCTTCAAAATGGGGGGGATCGATTTTATTCACCTGGATATAATGGATGGCCACTTTGTTGATAATTTGTCATTCGGACCGTCCATAGTCCAGCCGATAAAAAAGGAATTTAACTTTAAAATTGATTCACACCTGATGGTCTCAAATCCTGAAAAAATAATCCCGTATTTTATCAACGCCGGATCGGACTGGATATCTTTTCACATTGAGATCAAAGAGGAGACAGAGAAAAACATTGCAATGATAAAAGAGGCAGG
>JAGLQR010000440.1 GCA_023136725.1 Candidatus Aminicenantota bacterium | reverse complement strand
TTATTCACATAGGGATCTCCAAAAGGAAGCGGAAAGATAATTATATCCCTTTCAGAACCGGCAAGATTCAGCCAGAGCCTGAGTTTTGATCTTATCTCCAGCAGGTTTGAATTTTCCGGGAGAAGCCATAGGATATCGCCATCCCACTCAAGGCTGACCCCTGCAGTTATCAGGCCGGAGAGATCACGATCAATATTCAGGAGTTCAGAATTCTTATTTGAAGAAAACCTTTTCCTCAGTTCTTTAGAGAATATCCCATCAGTTATTTTCATTTTTAAATCATTCAATTCCAAAACTATTCAATCACTATAACTTTGAAAACAGCTTCATTATACTTTATAATAGAAGAGGATGGAAAAGATATTAATTGTCGAAGACAACCCTTCAATGCTGGAAATGCTCAATAATATAATTTCTGAGAAAGGATATATTACAGGAACAGCTCCGGATGTTTCTACAGCACTACTCCTCTTGAAAAAAGAGAATTATGATCTGATAATCTCCGACCTTCAACTTCCCGACATGGATGGTTTGACTTTTTTTAAAAAGATAAAAAATTTCGGTATCCCTTTCATAATCCTGACAGCATTCGGATCTATCGAACTTGCAGTAGAATCCATAAAAGCAGGTGCATTCGATTTTGTTTCAAAACCGGTAGATCCTGACTACCTTTTTATTGTCATTGAAAAAGCAATAGAATCAACAAGAATTCTCAGAGAGAATATTATACTTAAGAGTGTGCTGCGAAGAGAGTCCGATAAATATACTATAATTGGTAAAAGCAAAGCTTTATCAGATTCGATAGAGAAACTTCAGCAGGTTTCCCCTACCGGTACTCCGGTACTGCTATTGGGAGAAAGTGGAACAGGAAAAGAACTTTTTGCCAGGGCCATACATGATCTCAGTCCAAGGAAACATAACCCTTTCATAGCAATTAATTCTGCCTCTATTCCGGAAACACTTCTGGAAAATGAATTATTCGGACATGAAAAGGGTTCATTCACTGATGCTCACCTGAGGCATACCGGGAAACTGGAATTATCTCAGGGGGGAACATTCTTTCTTGATGAGATCGGAGATCTGCCTGCCAGCCTTCAGGGAAAGCTCCTCAGAGTTATTGAAGAAAAGAAAGTAACACGATTAGGGAGTAATAAAGAGATATCTCTGGATATAAGATTTATATTTGCAACTAATGTAGATCTGGATGAAGCAGTAAAGAATGGTGAATTCCGAAAAGATCTATATTACCGGTTAAGTATATTCCCGGTACACATCCCACCCTTAAGGGAACGAAAAGGGGACATTCCACTACTTGCAGAGTACTTTGTAAAAAGATTTTCGAGAGAGATGAGAAAAGGTGATATCATGATCTCCGAAAACGCATTGAAAAAATTGGATAAATATAGTTGGCCTGGGAATGTGCGTGAACTTCAGAATGCAATTGAGAGAGGACTGATAACATTAAAAGGCAATACTCTGGATACAGAGGATATAATCCTGCCTAAAGAGGACCCGTCACTTCCGGATAGAATACCCGGTTCTTCAGGACTTAAGAATTTATCATCTAATATTGTAAGCGGGCTGGAAAAAAAGAGGATTGAGGAGACCCTTGACGAGACGGGATTTAACAGAAAGAAAACAGCTGAAGCTTTAAAGATAAGTTATAGAACTCTTCTATACAAAATGAAGAAATATGGGATCAGGTCAGAAAATTAAATTCTTTTTTATTTTAAAAGCAGCCAAGATGCTTATATACTCCATTATTTTCACCTGCCGTAAAAAAATCTCAGG
>JAGLQR010000044.1 GCA_023136725.1 Candidatus Aminicenantota bacterium | reverse complement strand
CTTTTCTTTATTCCAATGCTTGCTTCCAGGAAATTCGGTAAAACAGAGAAACATTCTCTGCCCGGGTTTAAATTTAATTTCGAATCAGAGAGGAATGTTAAGAACTGGTTCATGATCTTCATTCAGGCAATATCTTACATTGCTCTGATCGGATTGGAACTTATAATGATATTCCTGATCCAGGTAGTATCGTTTGCTATAATAATGATATATCCGCTGATCGCTTTGATTGATAAAGTTTTCAATACAGGACTCAGGAAGTTCGCAGCCGGCTTTTCAAATCTGGCAGAGGAGAAATTCCCCCGGAAAAAAATCCTCTGGGATAATTATTTCAGCAATACTCCATTTACAGTATTTATCACTTCAATGAAAAACAGAACTCCATGGATTTCAGTTTCTTTCAGGAACTTTTCAGATACGATCTCCGGAAGACAAAATATTCTTAAAAAGATTTTAATCATTGTGCCTGCACTATTGAAATTGCTTTTCTGGGACCTGACCTTCTCCTATCTTTACTATATGATAAGATTTTTTATAAACTCAATTCTCACAATATTCTCACGTTTCCTCTTCACATTTATTGCAACATTTATAATTCTGGGAAAAACCCTGTTTATAGTTTTACTTACATTTCTGGCACCGGTTATTAAGGTCGTCAACATATTTTTCGGTAAATTTATAGGATTTGTGAACAATAATTATCCTAAACTTTTAAATGTTTCTCTTAAGAATGACACCAGGATAATTACGTCCGTATTGATAGTTTTCCTGATCACAATTTTAGTCATCCTACCGAATATAGGAAAGGAGCTTATACCGGAGGTTCATCAGGGTACGATCTTTGTGAACCTCACATTCCCTGTCGGGACCCCTGTTGAAAAGAGCGACAAGATCCTCCAGAAGATCAGCTCTCAGATATCTAAGATAGCTTTGACCAAGGGGATAAGTTATTTTGCAGGAACAACAAAGGATGAACTCAGTGAAAAAGAGGTTGGGGAACATATTGGAAAGGTCACTGTCAACATAGTGAAATCAGGAAATATTCAGGCTGTCGAAGAACATGTCATAGCAAATATCAGAACAGTTCTGAAAGAATTTTCAGATGTAAACTACAATATTTCCCGTCCGGCACTTTTCACAATAAAATCTCCGATCGAACTGATCGTCAAGGGATTTAATCTCGAAGAGTTAAGAAGAGTAAGCTCTGAACTATACCAGAGGATATCGAAAATAGAGGGGCTGAAAGATGTCGAATCAAGTGTAAAATCAGGTTTTCCGGAACTTGTAGTTGAGTTCGAAAGGGCCAAGCTGGCACATTTCGGTATGAATGCATTCGATGTTGCAAGTATTATAAAAAACAAGATCGAAGGATTTGTTGCTACCAAATACAAAGAGAGAGACAGAAGAATTGATGTGAGGGTATATCTTAAAGACGATCAGAGAACCAGGGCTGAAAATATTAAGAGCCTGATCATTAATCCGGGAGATAAAATCCCCATCTTTCTGAGCAGTGTTGCAAATGTAAAAATGCTTAACGGACCGAATGAAATACGAAGGGTCAATCAGGACAGGTCGGCTATCATCTCTGCAAACATTTCCAATCTGAATCTTACTGAGGCTGCAAGCAGGATCTATAGTGAAGTTGAAAAATATCCGATGCCTCCCGATTTCACATATGAATTATCCGGACAAAACCAGGAAATGAAAACATCCTCAAGCAGTTTAACCCTCGCTATGGTGCTGGCAATATTTCTTGTATATATAGTAATGGCTTCACAATTCGAATCATTCCTCCACCCTTTCCTTATCCTTTTTACAATACCTATGGCATTGATCGGAGTTTTTATAACTCTTTATGTATTGAAAATTCCAATTGGTGTAACGGTTTATATAGGTATGATCACCCTGGTAGGTATAGTTGTAAACAATGCAATAGTCTTTATCGATTATATAAATCTATTGAGAAAGAGGGGGATCGAAAAGATAGAGGCCATTAAACAGGCTGGTAAAGTCAGATTGAGGCCGATCCTGATCACAACTTCAACAACAGTGCTTGGACTTCTCCCGATGGCAATTGGACTGGGAGAAGGGACAGAGATCAGAACACCTATGGCAATATCAATAATAGCCGGGCTAATTAGTGCAACGTTCCTTACTCTTGTACTTATTCCTCTGGTTTATAACAGGTTCAGCAAATAAAATGACAGAGCCAAAAATTACTGAAAGGGCATTGCCCAAATTTTCACTGAACAGGCCTGTTACGGTTTCAATGATTCTTATAGCTGTACTGGTCATAGGGTTTGTTGCATATTCAAGAATAAAACTGGACCTTTTCCCTTCCGGGTTCAATCCTCCGTTTCTCGGAGTGTTTGTCCCTTATCCTGATTCAAATCCCAAAGAGGTAGAGGAGCAGATAGTTAAACCCCTCGAAGGAGAATTAAAAACAGTAAAAAACCTGAAACGTATTTTCAGTAACTCAATGTCGAGAGGAGTATGGTTCTGGCTGGAATTTTCTCAGGGCACAAATATGGACCTTGCATATGCCCAGGTCACCGACAGAGTGGAAAGGGGGCGGTCTCTGATCCCGGATGAAATAGAGCATATAAGGATAAGAAGGTTCAGAGATAATGATGAACCGATCATTTATATGGGCGTTTCATATGAAAAAAATATAGATGATCCCTATTATGTCACCGATAAATTCATAAAGCAGGCAATGGATGGAATTAAAGGTGTTGCCAATGTGGAAATGTTCGGTATCAGAGAAAAATACATCCAGATAATTGTTAATTCGGATAAGATAAAAACATACAATGTAAACCTATATCAATTGATGCAGCGTTTAATGAGTGAGAATTTTTCCATGTCCAGTGGTTATGTATATGTGGGAAAGAAAAAATTCCTCCTGAGAAGTACTGCGAAATTCAAAACCTTGCAGGATATTCAAAACATCGATATCAGGGACGGAGTAAAGTTGAGTAACATTGCTGACGTCCGGTACGATTTTGATGAAGAACAGAGGAACATGATGCGGGTAGATGGAAAGATTGCTGCTGGTATTGTTGCATACAAGGAGAGTGAAGCAAATACTGTCGAAGTTTGCTTGAATATAGTTGAAAAACTCAAACAACAATTCAAAACAAGACCTGAACTAAAAGGTGTCGATTATTTTATATTCTGGGATCAGGGCAAAATGATAACAGATTCGATCAATAATGTTAAAACTACTATGATGTGGGGAGGGATCTTCGCATTCTTTATTCTCTATTCTTTCCTCAGGAAGAAGAGGATCACGCTAATGCTGACACTGGCTATACCGCTTTCACTTCTCGTCTCAATGATGGTCATCTATTCGATTGGCTGGACCCTGAACGGCTTCACAATGATGGGATTAATGGTTTCAATCGGTTTAGTTGTTGATAATGCAATAGTTATAACAGAGAATATCTACAGATTTAACGGCCTCGGATACGGACTGAGAAGATCTGCAATAATGGGAGCTTCCGAAGTCGGGATGGCAATTCTGATGGCTACTCTCACAACGATTGTTGTTTTTGTTCCCCTTATGATAATGGGAGGGGATTCCGGAATGGCATTCTACCTGACAAGGATAGGAGCTCCTGTAATTTTTGCTTTAGCCGCAAGCCTTTTTATTGCATTAATATTTATTCCCCTTGCTTCAACAAAATCTATCCCGGAGGAATCAAATATCATTCATGCGACACATTACAAGATAACTCAGTGGTATCAGACTATGCTTGTTAAGGTCCTTAAACACAGGTTTGATTTCCTTCTGATAATAATATTGATAATAATAAGCCAGGTGATACCTCAGAGTAATATGAAAAAATCCGATTCTGCTCAGGGAGGCTCCAGGGATGCAAGGCTTATCTGTAACTTCCCGTCAGATTATAATCTTGAAAAAGTTGATAAAACTCTGAACTATATAGTCGATAAAATAATGGAGAAAGAGAAGGTTTACCATATAGACCATATTTCCACACGAGTTAGAAATTTTCATGGAAGAATCGAGGTTTATCTGAAGCCCGATAAAAACAAACAATGGTACCAGGTGGTTTATACAAAGATTAAATCCATGCTGGGCTTAACAGCCTACAAGAGATTGACCAGGGAAGAATTAACAGAAGATATAAAGAAAAACCTCCCTGTAATTCCCGGCGTTCGCATCAGAACTTCATGGAGAGAACAGGGTGGCGGTGATGAAGGCTCTGTCTCATTCACTTTAAGGGGATACGATACAACTGTGCTCGAAACCCTTGCGGAGGATATTGAAAAACAGATCAAACTTGTAGAGGGAGTGTTAAGCGTAGAAACAGATACTGAAACAGGAAATGACGAGATTCACATAGCGGTTGACCGGGATAAAGCCTATAATGTAGGAGTTAATCCAAACTACGTTGGTCAACTCGTTGCATTCAACCTTAGAAGAAGAAAAATTTCAAACTATCAGACACCGGGAAAAG
The DNA here is from genome assembly GCA_023136725.1 of Candidatus Aminicenantota bacterium. Taxonomy (GTDB): domain Bacteria; phylum Acidobacteriota; class Aminicenantia; order UBA2199; family UBA2199; genus UBA647. Next base: position 4,482 of record JAGLQR010000044.1, on the reverse strand, counting down.
AGATACCTATCTATGTAAAATCAAATCCGGAGTCAAGAAATTCGATCGCTCAATTAAAAAGCACATTTCTCCAGACAGATTCGGGAGCTGAAACTTTTCTCGACTCCGTAGCAGACTTTACATTCCATAAGAGTCAGGGAAGCATAAGGAGAGAGAACGGCAAATCGTTCATGGAGCTTAAAATTTATATCGGGGATACCGATATGAAAAAGCTGAGTGCAAAGATAACAAAGATACTGAAAGATTATAAATTCCCTACCGGTTATTTTTTCGAAGAAGGGGGAAGAGGGAGAAGATTCAGGGAGCAGGATTCAGATCTTTCCACAGCTTTGATCTTTTCGATCATTTTTGTTTTCCTGATAATGGGTGTTCTTTTCGAATCATTTGTGCTTCCCTTGTCGGTATTGATATCGATCCCGGCTGCATTTGTCGGATCATACTGGCTAATGTATCTGACTGGAACAACATTTGAAATTATGGCAGGCATCGGCCTTGTTGTTCTGATCGGCGTTGTCGTGAATAATGCGATCGTCTTTATTGATCTTATAAATCAATATCGAAAAGCAGATATGCAGAGGGAACAGGCAATTCTTGTTGCCGGTGTGAACAGGTTCAGGCCTATCCTTATGACTGCTCTTACAACAATTTTCGGACTGCTGCCCATGGCTATAGGTAATACAGGACTTGTAGGAATTCCTTATGCACCTATGGGAATAACTCTGATCGGTGGTTTGATCACATCCACATTCCTGACACTTTTTGCAGTTCCGATCTTTTACACATACTTTGATGATCTGAGAATCTTTTTCGGAAAATTTTTAAAAAGATTTTAGAATTATCTACATATTACGTCTGTATTTCCCGCCTACATTGTAAAGAGAATTTGTGATCTGCCCTATAGAACAGTATTTTGTAACTTCCATTAGTGTTGCAAATAAATTCATGTCTTTAACAGCTGAATCTTTCAATAATGTTAACATCTCGTCAGATTTTGCTGAATTTCTTTTTTGAAGATTTTCAATGGTATTTATCTGATTCGTTTTCTCTTCTTCCGTAGCTCTTATTACTTCACCGGGAATTATTGTCGGTGATCCTGTACTTGAGAGAAATGTGTTCACACCCATAATGGGATATTCACCGCTATTCTTCATTCTCTCATAATAAAGGGACTCCTCCTGGATCTTACTTCTCTGGTAATTTCTCTCCATTGCACCAAGAACTCCACCTCTCTCCGAAATTCTTTCAAACTCTTCAAGGACAGCTTTTTCTACCATATTTGTGATCTCTTCAATAATAAATGATCCCTGATTCGGATTCTGGTTTTTAGTAAGCCCGAACTCATGATTAATGATCATTTGTATGGCCAGGGCTCTCCTGACAGATTCTTCGGTCGGAGTGGTTATAGCCTCATCATATGCATTTGTGTGAAGAGAATTACAATTATCATAAATTGCATAAATTGCCTGAAGTGTTGTGCGGATATCATTAAAATCGATCTCCTGAGAGTGAAGTGATCTTCCGGAGGTTTGGATGTGGTATTTTAATTTCTGTGACCTTTCATCTCCTTTATACTTATATTTCATTGCCTTGGACCAGATCCTCCTTGCGACGCGTCCGATAACCGCATATTCCGGATCTATTCCATTTGAAAAGAAAAATGAAAGGCTGGGGGCAAAATCATTTATTTTCATACCTCTTGAAAGGTAATACTCAACAAAAGTAAAACCATTCGAAAGTGTCAGGGCAAGTTGAGTAATTGGATTTGCTCCCGCTTCCGCAATATGGTAACCGGAAATCGATACCGAATAAAAATTCCTGATATTATGTTCAATAAAGTATTCCTGTACATCACCCATAAGTTTCAGGGAAAATTCTGTTGAAAAAATACAAGTATTTTGAGCCTGATCTTCTTTAAGAATATCAGCCTGCACAGTTCCTCTTACTTTTGCAATAGTCTCTTTTTTGATCTTTTCATAAATTTCGGACGACAGCACCTGGTCTCCCGTTATACCGAGCAGCATCAACCCAAGCCCGTTATTTCCTTCAGGAAGCTTGCCGTAATAGAAAGGCCTTTTAGTTCCCTTCTCTTCATAAATTGCAGCAATTTTTTTCTCAATATCTTTTTCTATTCCCTCTTTTTTTATATATATTTCACATTCCTGATCAATGGCAGTGTTGAGGAAATAGCCAACCATTATTGCGGCAGGCCCGTTTATTGTCATCGATACGGATGTTTTTGGATCGGTAAGGTGAAATCCGGAATATAATTTTTTCATATCATCGAGACATGAAATTGAAACACCTGAATTGCCTATCTTACCGTAAATATCGGGCCTCTTGTCCGGATCTGCTCCATAAAGTGTCACCGAGTCAAAAGCCGTTGACAATCTGTTGGCCGGGAGTCCATAGGAAAGATAGTGAAACCGTCTGTTTGTCCTCTCCGGCCCGCCTTCTCCGGCAAACATTCTCGTAGGATCTTCTCCCTCCCTTTTGAAGGGAAATACTCCGGCAGTAAATGGAAACTCACCGGGAAAATTTTCCTGAAGGCTCCACAAAAGGATGTCCCGCCAGCTGCTGAATTTAGGAACACTTATTTTGGGGATATTCAGCCTGGAAAGTGTTTCGCTCTTTGTATTTACTTCAAGTTTTCTTCCCCTTACCGTATATGAAAAAATATCATTTTTGTAATTTTCGATCTTTTTTCCCCAGTTCTCCAGCAATTCTCTGTTCCCGGGATCAAGCTCTTTTTCCTGTTCCTTATAAACAGATTTAAGTTTACCGACTGTATCCGTTTCTGTTTCATATTTCTTTTCTATCATTTCAAGAGTTTTATCTATTCCATACAAGGTACCTGCAATATCACTCTGTTCTTCCGACCATCTGTCGTACTCACGGATAGTTTCAGATATTTCAGACAGGTACCTGTTACGGTTGGGAGGGATAATATATGACCTTGAGGACTGCGGAATTTGATTAACACCTGCTTTTTTCTTTAAAGAAGTACTTTTAAATCCAATTTTTTCCACTATTGCAGAATAGAGAATATTCGTCCCTGTATCATTGAATTTGGAAGCGGTTGTTCCGTAAACCGGAAGATCTTCATCTTCTCCTTCCCAATAGTTATGATTTCTTCTATATTGTTTCCTTACATCTCTCAAAGAATCAAGTGCTCCCCTTTTATCAAATTTATTTATAACAACTATATCTGCAAAATCGAGCATATCTATTTTTTCAAGCTGTGTCCCGGCTCCATACTCGGGTGTCATAATATATAGTGAAAGGGATGCAAACTCTGTAACCTCGGAATCCGACTGTCCGATCCCTGAAGTTTCAAGTATTATAAGATCAAATGAAGCAACCTTTAGAGTGTCCAGCCCCTCCTTGATATGGTCAGACAAAGCTACATTTGCACGTCTTGTGGCGAGAGACCTCATGTATACCCTATCGCTGTTGATAGCATTCATCCTTATCCTGTCTCCGAGAAGGGATCCCCCGGTTTTTCTTTTCGAGGGATCTACCGATATGATCCCCACTTTTTTGTCAGAAAATTCTAAAAGGAACCTGTTAATGAATTCATCAATTATTGAAGATTTCCCTGCTCCGCCTGTTCCGGTTATACCCAGAACAGGAATATTTTTTTTATTCGCTTCTTTTCTTATCTGATCAAGGAGTTCTTTGGAATTATCCGGATAGTTTTCCGCAGCGGATATCAAGCGGGCAATCGCAATATGATCACCCTTTTTTATATCCTCTATGGTTACATCAATATTTTTTCCAACGGGAAAATCGCTCTTTTTAAGAAGGTCCTCTATCATACCGGTCAGCCCTAAAGTTCTTCCATCATCCGGAGAATAAATTTTCTCAATCCCATATTCTTCAAGTTCTTTTATTTCACCGGGAAGAATAACTCCGCCGCCGCCGGCAAAGATCTTTATATGGCCGGATCCCTTTTCATTGAGCAGATCGAACATATACTTTAAAAATTCTATATGCCCACCCTGGTATGAAGTTATTGCTATTGCCTGAACGTCCTCCTGGATCGCACATGTTATTATCTCATCTACAGATCTGTTGTGACCGAGATGTATCACTTCACATCCATACGACTGGATGATCCTTCTCATTATATTTATCGATGCATCGTGACCGTCAAAAAGTGATGCGGCTGTAACAATTCTGATTTTATTCTTTATTTTATAAGGTTTTTCTGTATTGCTCATTTTATCTGATCTTTTTTCCCTTCTGAAAAATATTATTTTAAAAGGCTTGCGGCGATTACGAGCCTCATTATCTCCGAAGTTCCTTCATAAATTTCAGTTATCTTTGCATCTCTCAGATACCTTTCAACATTAAATTCATCCGTGTAACCGTAACCACCGTGTATCTGTAATGATTTTGAGGCACAAAACGATGCAACTTCGGATGCTTTTAGTTTTGCCATTGCTGCTTCCTGGGTATATCTCAACCCCATATCTTTCATTT
>JAGLQR010000439.1 GCA_023136725.1 Candidatus Aminicenantota bacterium | reverse complement strand
ATCGAATAAGCTGGATTCCCGAGCAACAATTGGAATATTTTGATCAGAATAATTTCAACACTAATAAACGCCATTCCTATGAAGAAGAAATACAGGATGACAGGTTTATGAGTTATTTCCTTTGTTTTCAGTCTAAGGGGGAGGTATATAAAAAGCAGGGAGAACAACAGGGAAATCCCGAGGATCGAAAGGTATACACTATTAGAATATTTGAGTGTTACATTGATCGCTTTTTTAGCCTCATTGCTCAGGAGTATATTGTTGTCGAAGGAAAATTGACCGATCTTGTTCGGCTGATTAAAATAGGGGGAATTATCATAAACAGGGGATATATTCACTGAAGAGTTGGAAATAGTTTTTTCAAAGTCGGGTCCTGCAAGATCGTAATATACATTATCGAGTTCCATGAAAGGGGAGAATGCCACATTTTTCTTTCTTGAAAATTTTTCAAGTTTTTCTATGTCTGCAGAATTGAGGTCCCCTTTTTTCATAAAGAAATAGTTAAATCCTTTCGGGGGTTGAAGGACATAGAATTTTTTCTCAGGATCCTCTACGCCCATTTCTTTCAGAGCCTGAAGCGCAGTTGTGAACATCCTCTCACCGAACATATGTATGATAGAGAGGAAACCGTCGTCGTTCAGATGGGCCCAATAGTCCTTGAAACTTTCAACTGTATAAATATATGTCTCAGAAAAACTGAGTCCTCCTGAAAGGATTATGTTAGAGTTGTGGGAGTTCACCATCTGGATAACATTGTATTTCCGTTTTAATTTCCTTAATACGTGTCTCCCTTCATCATTTATTACTCTTACTTCTCTTTTTTTGAAAAGATCTCCCAGATATTCCGAATATGAATTTTCAACGATATCACATATTTCCGGATCCATTTCAACAGCAAAAACAGGTTTGAAATTATTGGTATATGCGCAGAGTACTTCGTAACCACCGGCTGATCCGATTATAAGGGCCGCACCACTCTTTGCAAGCTGATAAGGTATTGCCGACTGGTTGTATTCGATAGGGCCCATTTGTTCAACTGGGACAGGAGGTTTTACCAGGTAAGACTGCTGAGTTCCTGCATCGAGCCAGACAACTTTTTTCCTTTTAAAAAATGTCGCAACATCGATCTTATTGATAGGGCTCCACTTTGAATGTTCGATCCTGTTTTTATGATAATCAATTATATAGCCTCTTTTTATTATTTTCGGAACAATTGGAAATAATTTTTCCGAGAATTTATACAATCCTCCGAGTGAAATAAGGAGGATCAGAAGAAGGACACCTTTTTTCTTCAATTTCAATTTCGAGAGTGAGAACCAGAGAAGTGTAAGTATTACAGATAGTATCAGGATCGAACGGGCAGGGCCGAACTTAGTTATTAGCGGGATTATTGCAACTCCACCGAGAGCAGCGCCGATCAGATCAATAAAATAAAGTTTCCCGATCTCATCTGAATATAGAGTGAAGATCAGAACCAGTGAAACTCCTGCTGCAAAGAAAGGTATTATTAATACTACAAAGTTGACAACAAGAAGCAATAAATTGGTGACTGGATTGAACAGATGTGTGAAATCTATTTTCGCGATCAGAGTGATCTTGAAAATGATCGGAAGTAGAAGAGCGTATCCCAGAACAAAGTATTCAAGATATTTCAATGAGTTCTTATCTTTGGATAACTTGCTGAAAGAGGTAAAAAAGCCACTCAGTCCGTATCCGAACAGTGCAAGAGATATCATCAGGAAAGCAAAAGAACTGAGGTAGATCACTGAGAATACCCTTGTATAAAGAATCT
>JAGLQR010000438.1 GCA_023136725.1 Candidatus Aminicenantota bacterium | reverse complement strand
TTGACAGTATCGATGATTTCGAAGCTGGAAATCCTTCATATTATGACAGGTATTATTCAATTACGGATAATCCGAATGCTCCGGCTGAATTTAATGTTGCCCAACTCGGTTTCTATGCAGGTGACGAATGGGCTGTTACCGATAAGCTCACGCTGACATACGGTTTAAGAGCAGATGTGCCATTAATGACTGCTACACCTCCTGCTAATGCTGCGGTTGAGGCTTCCTTCGGGATCCCGACAGATCAGAATGCAGGCGGGAATATGATGTGGTCGCCCAGATTCGGATTTAACTTCGATGTAAAGGGTGATAATTCACTCCAGATCCGTGGTGGTTTGGGAATCTTTTCTGGTAGAGCACCTTATGTATGGATCTCGAACCAGTTCTCAAACACTGCTACAGAGATCGCCAGATATAAGAGCTACAGCCCGGACTGGTTTATTACAGATCCGTTCAACCAGCCTGATAACCCTTCAGCTATTATTTCAGGGGATATCAACCTGATCGATAAGAACTTCAAGTTCCCTCAGGTCTTCAGGATGAACATTGCAGTTGATAAAAAAATGTTCTGGGGTTTCACCGGAACTTTTGAAGCGATTTATACGAAGAACGTTAATGATGTATTGTTCCAGAATATAAACGTTGCAAAGACAGGAGCAACTTTCTTTGATGGAAGGCCTCTGTTCGGTACACCGGGAACATACAAATACGGATCACCCGACTATGTTGATCCTAACTTTGGTAATGTAATAAAGCTCAGCAACACCAACGAAGGGTATGAGTATTCGCTGACATTCCAGCTCCAGAAATTATGGGGCGGCAATATGATCAATGCTGCATACACTTATGGTGAAGCAAAATCATTGTTCGGTGGAACTTCATCAAGAGCTATCTCGAACTGGAAATATAATATTACTTCAGGCGACCCGAATAACCCAACTTTAAGTTGGTCACCTCATGATACACGTCACAGAATCATGTTCGCAATGACAAAACAATTCAATTTCATTAAAAATGCTGCCACTTCTTTTTCAATGTTCTATAATGGAAGATCAGGACGTCCCTATTCAACACGTTTTTATAACGATGTAAATGGAGACGGAGTACAGAATGATGCTGTTTGGCTTCCTGCAACATCTGCTGATGTTATCCTTACAAAGGGAACATGGGCAGATCTTGACCAGTATATGAAAGATGATCCTGACGGACTTGATAAGTACAGAGGAAAGATCGTTCCGAGAAACTCAAGCAGAGATCCATGGTCACATTTTGTAGATATCAAACTTACACAGAATATTCCATTACCATTAAAAGGTAAGAAACTTCAGTTATCTTTCACAGTGGAAAACTTCCTGAACATGCTGAACAAAGATTGGGGTGTTTACAAGTTTATCGCATTTGATGATTCACCTCTCACATGGAAAGGCACCGATGCTGCAACAGGTTTGCCTATCATGGAATTCTGGGGAAAAGCAGATGATGATGCAAGATTTACTATCAATCAGCTCCTCTCCAGATGGAAAGGAATGTTTGGTATTCGTTTCTCATTCTAGTTTAATAATAAATTAGGATATAAATTGGCCTCCCGGGAAACCGGGGGGCTTTTTTTTGATCTGCTTAAGAATTAAGAAAGGTTTTTAGTACTTCTGCGATCCTGTAGATTCCCTTTCCGTCCACAATAGATTTCCCTGCTCTTCCGCTCTCTTCCCTTTTTTCAAGAGAGAAGAATTTCAGCAATTCGATCATTTCTGAATAATCTTCTTTTTTCCATCTTTTAAAGATAACTCCTGCACC
>JAGLQR010000437.1 GCA_023136725.1 Candidatus Aminicenantota bacterium | reverse complement strand
ATAAAAAATGTGCAGCCGGTGTCTGCAAAAGACTAACACCAAGTCCATGTCAGAGTGCCTGCCCGGCAGGGATAGATATCCCGAGCTATGTAGCTCTTATTGCTCATGGGAGATTTGATGAGGCTTTAGATCTGATACTTGAAGATAATCCGTTTCCTTCAATTTGCGGGCGGGCATGTACACATGCCTGTGAATCTGAGTGTAAAAGAAGTGATGTAGACAAACCGATATCAATTATGCACCTTAAGAGATTTGTTGCTGACAGGGGCATTGACAGGGCTAAACACATAGAACCCGTGAAGATCATAAGGAAAGAAAAGGTAGCAGTAATAGGCGGAGGTCCCGCAGGTTTAACTGCTGCATACTACCTGATTCAGCAGGGATATAAAGTGACGGTATATGAATCTCTTCCGAAAGCGGGGGGGATGATGGTTGCCGGAATTCCTGAATATCGGTTACCGAGGGATATTGTACAGAGTGAAATAGATGCAATTTCAGCACTCGGTGTTGAAATAAAAACAGATGTCAGGGTAGGTAAAGATGTGACGATAAAGTCTTTGAAAAAAGATGGCTATAATGCAATATTACTTGCAATTGGTGCTTTCAAAGGGAGGAAATTGATGATCTCCGGTGAAGATCAATTTGAAGGTTGCTTTGATAGTATTAAATTCCTTACGAAAATAAATTATGGTGACAGAACTAAGCCAGGTAATAAAGTTGTTGTGATCGGAGGTGGTAACTCTGCAATTGATGCAGCGAGAGTTGCTATAAGACTTGGAGCAGGAAATGTTACCATCGCATATCGAAGGACCAGGAAAGAGATGCCGGCATTCGAGGAAGAGATCGAAGCAGCAGAAGAAGAAGGTGTAGTAATTGAATATCTTGTTGCCCCTACAAGGCTTATTGGAGAGAAAGGGAAACTCTCCGGACTTGAATGTATCAGAAACAAAATGGGTGAGCCTGACTCAAGCGGACGTCGCAGGCCTGTGCCTGTAGAAGGATCAGATTTTATTCTGGCCTGTGATGTAGTTATTCCGGCTATCAGTCAGGAACCTGATATTGAAGAGATAAGTAATGCTGATGATTTTGAAATAACAAGATGGAATACTTTCAAGGTTGATCCGGATAGTCTTGAAACAAATATAAACGGTGTATTTGCTGCAGGTGACGCGGTAACGGGTCCGTCAACAATAATTGAAGCGATCGCTGCGGGCCAGAGAGCTGCTGCAGCCATAGTTAAATATTTTAAAGGTGAAAAGCTGGCGTGGGAATACAGATCGGTCAGGCCTAAAAGGCAGATAGCAGAATTAGATATTCCGGATGAGGAAATTGATAAATTAAAAAGGCCGAAAATGCCATGTAAGAAAGCCGCACTCAGGAAAAAGGAATTTACAGAAGTTGAAACGGGATATACAGAGAAGATGGCTGTTAATGATGCCAAAAGATGCCTAAGGTGCGATCTATAACATGGGAAAAATTATTTTCTTTTTATATAATGAAATGGGAGGATAATCAATGAAAACAAAGATCAAGGATATTTTTTCAGAAGATCATGACAGAAAGGTGATATCGGTGTCTCCGAAAGATACAGTTTATAAAGCGATCCAGAAAATGGCCAAAAACGAGGTAGGGTCGGTAATTGTTCTAGTTGATGATAAGCCTGTTGGAATTTTTACCGAGCGTGACTATATGAATAATATTATTCTGAGGGGGCTTGCTTCAAAAAAGACAAAGATAGAAAAAGTCATGACGAAGAAACTTGCATTCATAAGGACAGGCGATACTGTTGAGAAGGGTCTTG
>JAGLQR010000436.1 GCA_023136725.1 Candidatus Aminicenantota bacterium | reverse complement strand
TTTTTTATCGTTATCTCCGGTTTGATCTTATTCCAGTTCTCAAACTCCTTATATTCGGGGAAATAGGAATACACCCGGTCTCCGGTTCCACTTATAATGTGTTTTTCAAGGGCTATCCCCACGAGTATTGATACGAGACTTTTTGTCACAGACATCATTGCATGAAGTTCAATGTCCCGGTTATCAACATAGGAATCCACAATTGTAAGGCCTCTTTTATAAAATGCATCAAGTATAAGCTTCCCGTTCTTAATGATCAGGAAATTATGAATATTTTTATAGAGGTTATTTTCAATTTTCCCCAACAACTCTTCCAGGATATCAATATTCATTCCTTCGGACCCCGGTGTGGAAACTTCCCATCCGTCTGCCCGCTGATCAGGAGCTGAGTAATAGGTTACTACCCTGTTCTCATTATTAACTGCGCATGATAATAAAACAAATAATGTAATTAATAAGACAATATATTGTATTGCTTTATATCTATTCTTTGTTTCCACTGAATCAAGTGTAGAAGAGAACTTAAATCAATTCAATACTCTCCACAAAAAAGAAATATACTTTCTTATGTTCTTTCAAACAAAATTTATTTTCAAATTATTGTTGACAAGATCACGCGTGCATACTACCATTGTTGTATGCAGCAACCATTAGAGATTTCTCAAGTTAAAGTATTCAGGCGCCTGCTCCGTAAACTTGAACGGGAATTTAACAGCCAATTACGGGAAAAAGTTGAATGCTGCGGAGTTTCTGTTATCCAATGCCACACTCTCCTCGAGATTGAGGACCGGCAAAATACTAGTATGAAAGAGATTTCCGATTTTTTCAGAATTGATAAAAGTACAATCAGCAGGACAATTGATATTCTCGTCAAAAAAGGATATGTCAGCAGAGTTATCAACGACAATAACAGAAGATTTATGGATATAAAATTAACTGAAGAGGGAGAAAAGATCTGCAAAAATATAAATCTAATTTGCGACAAGTTTTATTCTGACCTCCTCTCATTAATACCGGATAAAAAACTTGCACAGCTTTTTAATTCATTTTCACTTTTTACTGAAGCACTTAAAAATGTAGATGAATTTTCCAAAACAGAACAAAAGAATTGTATATGTAACAGATCAGAAGAATAAGGAGGGAAATATGGGGAATTGCAGCTGTCAAAACAAAAAACCGAATAGTGTAAATAAAAGTAATGCAATAGATGTGAACACTGAAATGAGCCTCAAAGATGTTATAGGGAAATGGAAGGCCAGATGGAATATAGGACGAATGAACTATATAGTTAACCCGGGACTCTATATGACAGGTAAACCGGACCCTGACTCTGAAGTATTTATTTCCTCTAATTATAAAATGAGTTTTGACATCTTAAGAAAAAACCTGAAAGGGATAAATGCATGGATAATCGTTCTTGATACTGCCGGGATCAATGTCTGGTGTGCAGCTGGAAAAGGGACATTCGGGACTGATGAGCTGGTCCGAATGATCGACAAGACATCAATTAAATATCATATTGATCATAAAAGAATTATTGTTCCACACTTGGGAGCTCCGGGAATTTCTGCTCATGAAGTTAAAAAACAGTCCGGACTAAACGTGATCTATGGACCGGTTAAAGCATCTGACATAAAAGAATTTTTAAAGAACAACCTCAAGACAACCGATAAAATGAAGAAAGTTACTTTTACACTTTTCGAGAGATTGATCCTGACCCCGACCGAGTTTGTCCTGTCTCTTAAATATTCTCCATTGTTTCTTATTTTATTATTCCTGATCGATATCATAATAGGAAAAAACGGA
>JAGLQR010000435.1 GCA_023136725.1 Candidatus Aminicenantota bacterium | reverse complement strand
TACCCTTTCCCCGCACCCTTCCTTTTATTAAGAAAATTCGATGGATTTATTATATGAAAAGGTACTTTGGCATCTCCGTACTTTTCAATTATCTTCTTCATCTTCTTCTCGGCCTTATATATTGAATTACTCTTTGGCGCAGCGGAGAGATAGATTATTCCCTGAGCGAGAAAAAGATCTCCTTCAGGTGACCCGAGGGATTCGTAAGCCTCTTTTATGTTCAGGCATAAAGGTAATGCTTCCGGATCGGCAAAGCCTATATCCTCGACGGATATCCTTATCATTCTCCTTATTATGAAGAGAGGGTCCTCACCACTCTCCATCATTTTGTAAAGCCAGAAGAGGGAAGCATCAGTATCAGAATTCCGGACTGCTTTATGAAGAGCTGAAATATAAGCATACCTGTCATCACCTGTCCTGTCATAAGACCCTATCTTCTTCTGCACAATATCCTGAACAAGCTGCCTGTCAGGCTCTTTCCCTTCAGATACGGAATTAATAACCAGTTCCAGAATATTAAGCAGCCTCCTCCCGTCACCATTACTATGATCAATAATGAGATCTCTTACATCCTTACCGGCTTTAATTTTCATCCCGGTTTCATCCCTGACAAATTTCATCCCTCTTTCAAAAATATTCACCAGGTCCTCTGGGGATAACGGGGAAAATTCGAGAACCCTCAATCTTGACAGAAGTGCCCGGTTCATCTTATAAGCGGGATTTTCTGTTGTAGTACCCATGAGGATTATATCTCCACTCTCAGCATACGGCAGGAAAGCATCCTGGATATGTTTGTTGAAATGATGGATCTCATCAACAAAAAGGACAAGCGGTTTCCCCCCGATCTTCTTCATATCCACGGCCTTTTTCATCAGGTCCCTGATCTCACCGATCTTCGATACCGTGGCGGAAAATTCAGATGAAGGGAGATCCAGCTGTTTAACCAATATTCTGGATAATGTTGTTTTGCCTGTCCCGGGAGGCCCCCAGAAGATCACAGAGCTGAGATATCCTCTGTCAATAAATGATCTCACGATCTTACCGGGCCCTGTAAGGTGTTCCTGGCCGATAAATTCTGATATATTCTCCGGCCTGATCCTGTCAGCCAGGGGGAAAATATCTCCTTTATCCTTTTTATTACCCATAATCAAATTATTTGAAATACTTTATTCCCGATTCAAATATTCTCTGAAACTTGTCACCCGGTATATTTTTAAAAGTATCGGCAGTCACCCTCTCCGAGTGCCCCATTTTTCCAAATATTCTGCCATCAGGGCTGGTTATACCTTCAATCGAATGATCCGAACCATTCGGGTTGAATTTAATATCATAGGTAGGATTACCTTCCGGATCTGTATATTGTGTAGCGATCTGACCCTTTACCTCCAATTGTTTTATCAAATTATCATCTGCGGAAAAACGGCCTTCACCATGTGAGACAGGGATCGTGTGAATATCCCCCGCTTCAGACAAGAGGAACCAGGGTGATAAAGTTGATGTTACTTTTGTATTTACCATTGTTGAAACATGGCGTCCCAATGAATTGAAAGTAAGCGTTGGTGAGTCCTCGTTCAGATCCCTTATCTCTCCATAAGGCAGGAGCCCTAATTTGATCAATGCCTGAAAACCATTGCATATCCCCAGCATCAATCCTCCCCTTTTTTCAATTAACCCCGAAACAGCTTCACTTACATGAGGGTTCCTGAATACTGCAGCTATAAATTTCCCGGAACCATCAGGTTCATCGCCTGCTGAAAACCCTCCGGGGATCGATATTATCTGGGAGTTATTGATCGCCTCAGTAAGC
>JAGLQR010000434.1 GCA_023136725.1 Candidatus Aminicenantota bacterium | reverse complement strand
TAAGGAAAGAGCTGCACAGTGCTTCCCTCTTGATGCGTTTCATTGATGAAATCAGGATAGTCGGACATCTTGAGCATCCGAATATTGTTCCGATCCATGATGTAGGTAAAGATGAGAACGGGCAATACTATTTTATAATGAAATATGTCTATGGAGAAACTCTGCAGCAGATAATTGAGAAATTAAGGTCAGGCAACAGGGAATATCATAAAAAATACATATTTCAACAACGTATAAATATATTCAGGGAAATATTAAAAGCAGTGGAATTTGCCCATTATAACGGAATTATACACAGGGATCTTAAGCCGGCCAATATAATGATCGGGCCTCACGGAGAAGTAATGGTGATGGATTGGGGGATAGCGAAAAGAATCCGGGGGGAAAATCCAACAGCAGGCTCAGGATCAGAGGTTGATGAACTCGAGCGTGAGATAAAAAATATGGCAGTTAAGACTTCTCCCGGGGAAGGATTTGCCCAGACTGAAAATGATTCAATAATAGGGACTCCCGCATATATGGCACCGGAACAAGTTGCGAAGCAGCCTCATGATGACAGGACAGATATTTACAGCCTGTCTGCACTTTTTTATGAGTTTCTGACATTGAAACCTTATTTGTCGACCAAGGACTCAATGAAAGAGGTATTGAAAGCTGTTCTCAAAGAAAAGCCGAAATTTGCTATGACTGTCAGGAATAAGTTTCAGCCTGCTGTCCCTGCAGACCTGTCCCATATCCTTGCAAAAGGACTGCAAAAGAATCCTGCAAAAAGGTACCAATCTGTAAGAGATATCCAACTCGTTGTTGATAACATAATGTCAGGCCATACGCCGGTCCAATGTCCTTTTACTCTTACAAAACGTTCTTACCAGGGACTTATCAATTTGGTAACAAAATTTCCAATGAGTGGAGTGATGTTCTTTCTGATGCTTGTGTTCTTTTCAGTTTTGGGGTTCTGGTACCTCTTCGCTGAGATACTACAGGTTTTTTAAAAGGAATATTCGCAATTTAATTAATTGACTTTGCGAGCAGGTGGCTTCGACAGGCTCAGCCACCGAGGAAAAAGTGGTCACTGAGCTTGCCGAAGTGACCAACTAAAATCAATGACCCAATTAATAAAAGGGGACACGGAGTCACCAGTCCTATATAGAGTGTGAGACACCTTTTTGTTCAGTTTGCTTTAAATATGCTGACGTGATAATTTTACTCAACTGGAGAAATATATTATGTACCTTTTTTTTGATACTGAGACTACGGGGCTTCCAAAGAATTGGAAGGCTCCTTTGAGTGATGTGGCCAATTGGCCCAGATTGGTTCAGATCGCATGGCTGGTTTACAATGAGAGTGGAGAAAAGATAGACTCAAAGAATTATATAGTAAAGCCGGAGGATTTTTTGATCCCGCCGGAGTCATCCAATATCCATGGTATAACAACCGAGCGGGCACTGGCGGAGGGGGATGACCTGACTTATGTTCTTGCACTCTTCAGTGACTATATTAATAGAGCTTCTAAAATGGTTGCTCACAATATGAAGTTTGATGAGAAGATAGTGGGTGCAGAGTTTATAAGGAAAAATATAAAAAACAGGCTTTTCTTAAAAGAGAGGATTTGCACAATGATTAGCTCCAGAGATTTTTGTGCATTGCCCGGATCTTATGGACTCAAATGGCCTACACTTTCCGAGTTACATAAAAAATTGTTTAATGAAGATTTTGAAAACGCTCATGATGCATTTTCTGACATAACTGCAACTGCCCGCTGCTTCTGGAGATTAAAAGAATTAGAAATATTATAAAGCTTTTTTAATTTAATTTA
>JAGLQR010000433.1 GCA_023136725.1 Candidatus Aminicenantota bacterium | reverse complement strand
TCTTCAAATCTGATCTGTTCAAAGAAAAAACCGAGCATAAAAAAATATCTGAATGACAGGGATTAAATGAAAATAAGAATAATTGCTGCTTTATTTGTTTTTCTTTCCGGATCATTATTAGTATCAAAAGAATTGATAATACCAAATAACATTCAAATAAAAGAGAATAGTGCAATAGAATCAGTGTTATGTAATTTAGCTGACTCCGAGATTTATCAGCCGATAGATCTTCAGGTTATTGATGATTTCATGATCATTGGAAATGCGAAACCGTCAGAAATAGTAAAACTTGATCTGAATGGAAATGTACTAATCCGGAAGGCAAAAGAGGGAAGAGGCCCGGGAGAATTTATTTTTTGCCTTTCACCAAGGAAGTTCGGAGAAAATATTTTATTCGTTGATATCAACAACAAAATATTATTTTATGATCTTCATTTGAATTTTATTAAAGAGGTTAAATTGGCTTTATATACGAGAGATTTTGTTATTACAAAGAACAATAACCTGATATTTCCGGAGCGTTACGGTTCAGAGTTTTACCTTAGCAGGTACTCTATTGATGGGAAATTACTAAAAAAGATTGGAGTGAAAGAGGAAAAATATAATCCAAAAGATGAATTTTCTTCTTATAACAGACCCAGATTATTAGCTTATGATAAATCAAGAGATATCATATGGTGTGATAACCTTGGGAAATATGAACTCAGATCATTTAAAGATGATAATAAAAAAGACCTGATTAAACCTGAGAAAGAACTGTTCAATAAATATAAAACTATTGATAAAGATACAGGCGAAAAAGTTATGGAACTTGATGGGCGAAGTATTAGGCTGATCTCAATAAATGACAGGCTCTTTAACTTTTTTCATAAAAAAGAGATCGCTTATGTTGATGTTTTTGAAATAAACAAGTTTGTTCACATTAAAAAAATCAGATTTAAAAATAAGTATGTTCTAATAAGCATTATCAATCAAAATGAGTTCTATGGAATTTCATATGATGAAGAAGGTGATCCCCTTCTATATAAAATTGAAATTTCGGGGTTCAAGTAAATCAGGATTCTGACAAATTTTTATTTCAGAGAAGTCAAGAAGTAAAGCACCCACACTCTATATAGCACTGGTGGCTTCGCGTCCTCAATTAATCATAATTGAGATCAACCCTTGTTTTTAGTCATTTTTGCCCAGGAGTCCCGCAGAGATACCGTTCTGTTGAATACCGGTTTATCAGAATTAGAAAGTTGCTCATCAAGACAAAAATATCCCTGGCGGAGGAACTGGAAATATTCACCCGGGGCAGCATCTTTTAACGAAGGTTCACCTAAAGAGCCTTCAAGGACTTTAAGTGATTCGGGGTTAATAAGCTCAGGAAGCTCTTTGTCACTGCTTCCGGGATATTCTTCCGTGAAAAGACGGTCATATATCCGGACACCGATCGGTAAAGCATGCTCAGCGGATACCCAATGGGATGTTCCTTTCACCCTTCTGCCATCATCGGACCATCCTCCCCTTGTTTCGGGGTCATAAGTACACTTTATTTCAAGGATCTCTCCCGTTTTTTCATCTTTGATCACATCAGTACATGTTATGTAATAGGCATGTTTCAATCTTATCTCTTTCCCGGGAGACAGACGGAAAAACTTCTTCGGAGGGTCTTCCATAAAATCATCCCTCTCAATATATATCTCTTTCGAAAAAGGGATCATCCTCGTTCCGGCATCAGGATCTTCAGGATTATTCACAGCTTCAAGTTCTTCCGTTTTACCTTCAGGATAATTGGTGATAACCACTTTCAGAGGGTCAAGAACAGCCATTACTCTGTT
>JAGLQR010000432.1 GCA_023136725.1 Candidatus Aminicenantota bacterium | reverse complement strand
TAGTTACTATTGTAGGGTATTACGGAGGCAAGATCACATGGCCGGGTTAAGATCATAAATAAACAGGGAAAGAGGCTTATATGAATGTTGATTTAAAAACAAAGATCAGGGAATTGGAAGATATGATCGAGATAGTTCTGATTTCTATTCCAAGAGAAATTTCAGCACGTGAATTCTATCTAAATTCAGTTCAAAAGTTCAGAGAGGGGTTTGCGAGAGAACTATTTACTGATCTCGCAGAACAGGAACTGGGACATGAAGCAGAATTGAGAAAGATACTCAAAAGGTTGACACTGGAATTATCAGAATTAAAAAAATCCTGATACAGTATTGAAATTTCCCGCATTCACAGAAAAAATAATTCCAGTTTAATTTTCACATGTCCTTTTTTACAATAAATTTGTTATAGAGTAGAAGACTTATTATTGTCAAAAGTCCGATACCTGAGAAAATCAGCCATAAGGTCCTCGGCTGGTTTAAATTATCAACGAAATGAACATATAATTTTGCTCCTAATATACCTCCGACCGAACTTCCGAAGACACCATAAAGAAATAAATAACCCATATACATTGCCTTTTTATCGGGAGGGGCTGTTATACCTATATAACTGATAAATTTTGGATGGGCTGTCATTTCACCGATAGAAAACAATACTATACCTGTAATAAATATCCATATATCAGTAGAAATTGCCAGAATACCCATTCCTATAGTTGCCACTCCAATCCCTGTCATCATTGTAGGCAGCGCCTTAAGATTCTTTACAATATTTGAAATAAACAATTGCAGGAGGATAATTACACCTGCATTTATTACTGTTACATGTTCAACATCAAAGAACCAGTTTATCGTGATCCCGAACAAACCCAGAAATTTATTAACCGCCATATTAAGTGATGAGGCATCAACATATGCCTGAACATACCATAGGACTGAATCAAACATCTGGAAATAAAGGACCCAGAATCCTGAATACAATAATATCATTAAGAGAAATTTTGCGTGGTCATTAAATTTATGAATATCATCACTTTTGATTAGCATGAGTGATAAGATGGAAAAATATATGATTGTACAAATTATTCTCCCTAATAATCCGAGTCCAGGGATAATCCATAAAATTACCATTGCAATAACCGGAAATAATATGGAAATCTTTGATCCGTTTCTTAGTACAAAAAGGGAAACTATTATTACAGATAAGAGAAAAAGGAGGAAAAAAGGCCTTGATTTCAGATTCTCCATCGATTTATTAATATCATCTGCAGTAATTCCTTTTAATGCAGGATATTGATGAATATCATTCAGAAGAGTATTTATATCATTACTAGTAAATTTATCAGGATCAAGGATGATCCGAAAGCTATCATTATGATCTTTTTTGATTGAGTATTTATCCTGAATTGTTGTTTCATTTGAAAATACGGCAGATATCTTCGAAAGAGATCTTGCCAGAGCATCTTCAATTTTAAGATCTGAAATAATAAATCCTCCATCTTTCAATTTTTTAACAAGTTCTTCTTTATACCGTGGAAGACTGTCCGGCTTGAAGATTGTTATGGAAGGAAGTTGATCTGAATTCTTTTCAGGAAGTATAAATGAAAAATTCTCTTTTCTGGACATATTCCTGTTAACATTAAATAGTAAATATTTTCCACCTGATTCAAATCCAAATTCTGATATTTTCAGTTCTGATTGCCTGGGCTTCATATATAAAGATATGGAAAAAACAAATAGCAGAAGTAGAACAGATATTGTAATATATCTGAATAATAGTGAATTTTTTATTTTATGGTGCAGCAATACCAATGGAGAATAAATTATC
>JAGLQR010000431.1 GCA_023136725.1 Candidatus Aminicenantota bacterium | reverse complement strand
TTTTTTGAGTTTATATCATTAACTGAGGTTATTTTATATTTAAGTGAGAGGATTTTTTTTACTTCTGTTAGAAGTGATGTCTTTCCACCACCATAAACTCCAGACATAGATATTTTATTCATAGGTGGATTTTAATCAAAATCAAGGTTTATGTCAAATAATAGCATCTCCTTTTATTTTAATTGTGGACTCTGTTTATCAGATTAAAATCAACTCATTATGGTTCTAAAACCATGGAGGATAACTTTTATAAGACTTCTGATATAATGTTTTTGTGAAAAGAAAAAAATCGGAAAATTCCAATCCACTTCATAACGAATACGATCTTATTATAATCGGTGCCGGGCCTGCAGGACTGATCGCTGCAATCGAGAGTAATGTTAATAATGTAAGAATTATTGTGATAGAGCAGAAATTCAAACCTGCAATGAAATTGAGGATAACAGGGAAAGGAAATTGTAATATTACAAATGATGCCGGGGTAGAAGAATTTATTGAGAATTTTGGCAGGAACGGGAAATTTTTGAGACAGAGCTTTAACAAATTTTTCAATGAAGATCTTATAAGTTATTTTAACGAGCTCGGTGTTGATTTTGAACTTGAGAGGGGTGGCAGGTATTATCCGAAAAGTGGAAAGGCTGAGACAATAGTAAACTCATTATTACAGCGTCTTGATGATCTTAATATTGAAATTGTAACTAATTTCAAAGCGGAAAATATTATTGTCAGGAAATCAGGTGAATTTGAGATCAGACTATCTGACAAAGAGCGGCCTGATGGTGATTTACAGAGCAGCTTAACTCTAAAAACAGAGAGAATTCTTTTAGCCACGGGAGGAAGGTCATATCCCGGAACCGGATCTGATGGTTCGGGGTTTGTTCTTGCAGAAGGACTTGGGCATACGATTGTTCCAATTATCCCTGCTTTGGTTCCATTGAAAGGAAAGGGGAATATACCTGAAGAACTTAACGGCCTTAGTATAAGGAATTGCAGGGTAAAAGTATTCAGTGGTGATAAAAAAGTTGATGATCAATTCGGTGAGATGGAATTCCGTGATAATGAGATCGCCGGGCCTGTGATTCTCTCTATGAGCAAAGATATTGTCAAAAAGATCAAAAAAGATGAGAGAATATTTTTAAGTATAGATCTTAAACCCTCTCTGGACTATAAAAAACTGGACAACAGAATATTGAGAGAAATAAAGGATAAGAAGAATAAAAATTGTGCTGATATTTTAAAAACATTATTGCCTGGTAAAGCAATTAATTTATTTCTGACATTGACTGGTATTGATGGCAGTAAGAATCCGGGACAGTTAACGTCTGAAGAGAGACGAAATTTAAATAACCTTTTAAAAGGGCTCAGAATCCCGATAAAGGGAAGTGCATCGATATCCAAGGCACTTGTTACATCAGGTGGTGTAAGCTTGGGTGAGATCGATCAGGTAACAATGGGATCAAAAATTATTAAAGGATTATATTTTGCAGGAGAGATTATGGATATTGACGGAGAAACAGGAGGATTTAATCTTCAGGCTGCATTTTCAACTGGGTGGGTAGCAGGAAGGAGTCTGAAGGACTCAATAAAAAAACAGGGGGAATAAGATGAATCAAAATGATTTTTATGATTTGATCAGGAACAGAAGAAGTATCAGGGCTTTTGACATAGATAGAGAAGTTCCGGATGATATTATTATAAGAATACTCGAAGCGGGACGGTTGGCACCGACTGCCAGTAACAGGCAACCAGTTAAATTTCATCTTGTGAAAGAAAAAAAAATACTTAAAAAACTACATAATTGTTATTCAAGGGACTGGTTTCATAATGCACCTGCAAT
>JAGLQR010000430.1 GCA_023136725.1 Candidatus Aminicenantota bacterium | reverse complement strand
TTTTAACAAAGATATTGCTTTTTTTTATTTTTATTCTTAAAATAACTTTATATATTGAGAGGTGGTAAGTGTTAAAGAAACTAAAAGCTTTAATGCTGTCGGGGAGTGATCTTGCAGATCATTATGAAAAATCTGGCGATTTAAATAAAGCTTATAAAGAATATACTAAACAGAATAATTATAAGAAAGCAGCAAAAGTTCTGGAAAAAATGAGCGACTGGCATAGTGCTGCAAATATTTATATCGAAAATAATGAGATCGATCTGGCGAGAAGAGCCATAGAAAATTGCTTTAACAGAGGAAAGAGTTGGGAATCATTTGAACCATCAAATGGTAAAAAAGTAACAATTGAAGAATGGTTAAAAGATCATAATCAGACGCAGAGATTTGTAAGGTATGTACATAACACAAAAAAGCTCAGTCCGAATGGAATTCCTCTGATCATTGTTCTTGCTGAAAAATTAGAAAAGATTGAAGAATACAAGAATGCTGCTCAACTTTATAACAATGGATATTTCCTTGTGAATAAGAATATTTTAAGTAAAAAGCTTATTAGGCATGAGGAGTGGCTTCTAAAGGCAGCTGAATGCTATTCGAAAATTGGTAAATATGATGAGGCAGCTCAATGTTTAAAAGAGCTTATTGTGACAGAAGTAGAAATTGGTTCGGAATTCTCAGGAGGATACAAGGTAAATCCATACAGGAACTATAAAGTTATGTTGGAAAAAGCCAGAGAGTATAAAACTCTGCCGGAATTACTTGATTTACTTGAAGATTTTGATCCTTTTAACGTTTCTTATAATCTTTTAAAAATGAATGAAGTTGAACTCTCAAAAGCACATTTCTTCAAATATTTCGGCAGGGTGGTCAAAAAAAATCTAACCGAACAGGAAAGAGAAGTAAGAAACGAAAAAATCAGCTATTGCCTAAATCAATACATAATTTATCATAGAGAAAGAAAGGAATATTTGATGGCAGCAGAGATAGCTCTATTAAATTCCCAAAAAAAAATAGCTTCAGAACTATACAAATTAGCAAGTGCTGCACATGAAGTTGGAAAACAAGAAGAAATAAGCTTGAAGAATATCAAAATGAAAGCAGAAAAAAGTGCGCAAAAGCCTACTGAAAAAAAATCAGAACCGGATGTGGAACTGAAATGTCATCATTGTGGTGAGAAAGTTGAAGTGGGTTGGGACTTATGCCCCAATTGTGAAAATGCTCTTATGTTTGATATGTGTCACTGCGGTGAAAAGATCCAGCCTCATTGGAAAGTTTGCCCTGCATGTGGAAAGCATCTGGGTTAAATGCCCGAGCCGGACGGGAATTTTTCGGAAATTGTGACTGGGAGTTTGCCTTTTGGTTTTGATCTTCCGGAAAGGATAAAGAAAAGGGCTTCGATCTGAACATTCCTTGATCCATATGTAAGGATTGTGGTTCCTGCACCACCATAACAATCTGCAATATAGGGGCTGTTTGCACAAATAATGATCGAATCTTTCCTTAAGTTGAAAATGTTTCCAATAAATGACTCCCGGGCTTTATCCAATACTCCGCTCCAGGAATAGTCGAAGATCAGAATGTGGTCAGCGTTAATGATCTTCTTTTTTTCGTCTTCAGTAATCCGGAATTCCTGTTCAGGCAAAAAGTAATCAGCAGAGTGGAAGAAACGGCCTGCAATTGATTCCAATATATTCAAACCTTTGCTATTGTACAAATTTGCAGAGTGTATACTTTGTTTAAGATCTATCATCAATATGGACCTGCTTTTGTTCAAAGGGATTAGGCCATGGTCATTTTTTAGAAGAGTTATCGATTCTCTGGCAATTTTCCTTTCTACTCTGAT
>JAGLQR010000043.1 GCA_023136725.1 Candidatus Aminicenantota bacterium | reverse complement strand
TGGAAAAAAGGACTGGTGGGCGCAGCAATGATATTCATAGTTGCAGCCTTCAGTTTCCCCTCTCCTCTGATCCACAGGTTCCTCATTGACAAGGTTATCCTGGGAAAGCAGATGAAGTATTTATTGATCGTAGTTCTGGTGATCACAGCATTGAAGCTTTTTTTAAAATTTCTTACTGCTTTTCAAAAGTTCTGGTTCAGCAGGTTCGAGCAGGAAGTCACTCTTGATATTCAGCATACTCTTATCGATCATACCCTTCATTTCCCGAAATCATTTTTCGATTCAAAGGATACCGGGTATCTTATGTCGAGGCTAATGTCGGATGCAGGCGGCCTGCGATGGTTCTTCTCCAGTACTATTGTTTACCTTATCAGTTCCGTATTCCGGTTCATAGGAGGAGTGGCTCTGCTTTTCTATCTGAAGTGGCAATTGGCTCTGGTTGTGATATTTGTCCTCCCCGGTATGGTTATTGTTGTAAAATATTTTGCAAAGAGATCAAAGATCCTCAGTCATCACGGAATGGAACAGAGCGCGAAGGTCCACCGGTCGGTACAGGAGTCCTTATCCACTACATCTTTAATAAAAGCATTCTCTTCTGAAAAAAAGACTGTTAACAATATTGTAGGTAACTTGAAAAAATCTGTAGATATCGGACTCGAGAGCTCCACCGTGAGTTCGGCCGCTGGCATCCTTATCAGTTTGTTCCCTGAGATAGCAAGGTTCATTGTTCTTTTGACAGGGGGGTATTGGGTTATAAACGGGGACTGGAGCCTCGGTTCTCTTTTTGCCTTCCAGTCCTACATCGGTTATGTCTACGGCCCGGCACAATTCATGGCAACTGCAAATATAAACCTGCAGCGGGCTCTGGCTTCGCTGGAAAGGGTATCGGCCCTTTTTGATATAGTCCCCGAAGAAAATATCAGGTCAGGGAAGAAAGTTAAAAAACTGAAAGGGGAGATCGAATTTAAAAATGTTACTTTTGCATATGGCGGGAAGGAGGAAGTCCTTTCTGATGTCTCATTCAAAGTAAAACCTGGAGATTGGCTTGCAGTTGTAGGGCCAAGCGGAGTGGGGAAAACCACCCTGATAAGCCTGATCCTCAATTTTTATAAACCTGACAAAGGTGAACTATTATTCGATAATCTGCCGGCATCCGAATACAATCTGAAGGATCTCAGGAGAAGGATAGGATATGTTTCTCAGAATCCAACCATATTATCGGGGACTGTTATGGAAAACCTGAAGTATGGCAATGAGAAAGCAACAGATGATGTGGTAAGAAAGGCGGCTAAGACTGCCGGGATAGATGAGTTCATAAACAAACTTCCCGGACAATATGATGAAAAACTGGGAGAGAAAGGGGTAAATATGTCTGAAGGGCAGAGGCAGAGACTTTCCATTGCAAGAGCTCTGGTCAGAGATCCTGATATACTGATCCTTGATGAGCCCACTTCTGCGCTCGACAAAAAAATAGAACATGCAATATTTGATTCACTTCCGAAAGTTTTAAAGAATAAAACGCTGATACTTATCAGCCACAGGTTATCTACTATAAAATCTGCATCAAGAGTACTATTCCTGAATGAGAAAAAACTGATTGCCTCCGGAACCCACGACGAATTGGTAAAAAAGAGCAGTGATTACAGATCATTAACGGAAGATTAGATGAGATTCCTTTTTGATATAGGACATCCTGCTGAAGTTCACACATTCAGGGTTGTTATAAATAATTTGAGAAAAAAAGGGCATGATGTCCTTATCACTGCCCGGGATAAGGAGATGACCCACTATCTTCTTGATTTTTATAATATCCCTTATATTTCCACAGGGAAAAATTTGGGATCGAAGGCGGGGAAGATCTGGGCATTTATAAGAAATGATCTTAAAATTTTAAAAGCAGCAATTTCTTTTAAACCTGATCTGATAATAAATTTCTTCTCCCCTTTTGCTGCGCATGTAGGGAAAATTATGGGGAAAAAGGTGATAGGATTTCATGACACTGAACATGCAAATCTAACTATCAGGCTGGCAAAACCATTCACCGATACGATCGTTGTCCCATCCTGTTATAAACGTGAATATCCGGGGAAAAGTGTAATTAAATTCAATGGTAATTTCGAGCTGGCATATCTCCATCCAAAGCATTTCAAACCGGATAATTCTATCTTTAAGATACTTGGCCTGAAGAAAAACGAGAAATATGTTCTTCTCCGGTTCGTTACGCACACTGCAATGCATGACTCCGGCCACAAAGGGTTCTCTGATGAAGAAAAAATAAAAATAACTGAAAAATTCTCTGACTATGCAAAAGTATTTATCTCTTCTGAAGTCCCTCTTCCTGACAGGTTGAATAAGTATGAATTAAAAATCCCACCCGAGAGGATCCATGATGTGATAAATTTTGCATCTTTATTATTTGGCGAAAGTGCAACCATGGCATCAGAGGCAGCGGTACTGGGCGTCCCTTCGATCTTTTTTGATTTCAGCGGGAGGGGATATACTGATGAAGAGGAACAAGAATACGGACTGGTATTTAATTATAAAAATACGGAGGAAGACCAGGAACTTGCTCTCCTGAAGGGCGTTGATATTATATCGGCAAATAATAGAAAAAAATGGATTGATTCAAGGCAAAGACTGCTTGCAGATACCATTGATGTGTCAGCATTCATGGGATGGTTCATTGAAGGTTATCCCGAAAGTGAACAAAATGTATTAAAGGACCCTGAAATTCCTCTCAAATTCAAATAAAATGATAAAAAAGAGAATAGCCGAACTTGATGCAAAATTAAGCAGTGAATTTGAGATCATATTGTGGGCAATAAGAGAGAAGGGTAATGAAGATAATAGTGAAAAACTTTTTGAAAGTGTAGATTGGGAAGGAGTAATGTCACTCTCTATTAATCATGGAACACTCCCTGTTGTGTACAAAAAAATAAGTAAATTAAAAACAGGTCTGATCCCTTCTGAAGTTTTATTGAGATTCAAAGATGTATACCATAAGATAGTTCGATGGAACCTTATTCAATCAAACCAGTTAATAAAAGTTTTGAAAATTCTGAAGAAAAATGATATTAAAGCAATTCCAATAAAAGGCCCGGTCATTTCAATGCAGGCTTATGGTGATATTGGTTACAGGATGTTCCAGGATCTTGATCTTATCATCCTGCCTGATGGTTTTATTAATGTATATGATCTCCTTTGCAAAGAAGGCTATGAACCCTCAATTAAACTATCTGAAAAAAAGAAAAAATTATGGAACAGGTTCCGGAGAGATATAGAGTTTAAAAAAGGAAAAACACTGATCGACATTCACCAGAGGATTTCCCAGGGCAACTCTTCATTTGATATTTTTAAAGAGCAATTTGAGAGAACTGAAGTTGTTGGAATTCTTGATCAAAAAATTGATGTTCTTTCTGTTGAAGATACAATTGTCTACTTGTGTATAAATAGCGCAAAGGATCAGTGGAATTCATTGAGGATGGTTGCAGATCTTTCTTTTTTGATCCGTTCAGATCCTGAAATAGATTGGGAAGTATTGATCAAAAATGCAAGATCCCGCGGGATACTTCGAATGATACTTTCAGGCCTTCTTTTTATTTCTGTGATCACTAAGGAATCATTACCTGAAATAGTAATGATGGAAATACAAAAAGATAACAGAGTAAAAACTCTTAGCGAGAAATATCTGTCAGGAGCTTTTTTAGAGTTTCCTGAAAAAAAGGATCCCGACATTGTGAAATCTCTTGTTAAAACTCTGGATTCTCCTTCCCGCAAAATTAGATTTTTATTATATTATTTTTTCACCCCGGGAGCTGCAGACCTGAGATCTATAAAGCTGCCGGCTTTTTTATTCCCGATATATTTTCTGATAAGGCCACTCAGACTGTTTAAGAATATTATTGTTCACCCTTTTAAGAGGGGATGAATTAATGAATGATCCAGATCACAACTTTTTCGAAAGAGTAAAACAACTCTCGCCTGAACTTCAATTGCTCTTATGGTCGGTCAGGGTTGATGATAAATTAAAAAATATTCCCGGAAAATATTTGAATACAAAAAGATCAATTGCTGACATTGAACAATTCAAGAGACTGTCATTCAGCATGGGGCTGCTTCCTGTCTTTTATAAAAAGTTAAAGATGTTAGACAGGGAGAACATAGATCGGCAATTATATGAGATATTCAAAGAAGCATATATGGAAATTCTTTCAAGAAATATTAAGCTTTCAAATAAATTGGAGAGAATATTTCAGCTTCTGAAAAAAAATGATCTGGATCTTATTGCTTTTAAAGGTCCGATGTTAGGTTTGATAGCATATAATGATATAGCATTCAGATCTTCCTCGGATCTGGATTTTATGGTTTCTAACGATGAGTTTTCCAGAGTAGTTGATGAGTTAAGGGAAATTGGATTTTCAACTTTGTTCCCTTATCAGAAAAAGATCATCAAATACCTGAGTCGATCATGGAGAGACATTCATTTGACGAAAGGATTTTATCATCTTGATATCCATCAGCAATTTGCACAGGGGCCGTCATTTTTCAGAATAAATGAAAAGAACATGGAACATAGCAGAAAGGTCAAATTGAATAATATTGAGATAAGTACATTTTCTCCGGAAGATTCTCTTGTTTTGATGGCAATAAATTGTGCAAAGGATGGATTCAGTTCCTTAAAACACTTCAGAGATATTGCAGGGATCGTGCTTAACAATCCTGAATTGAACTGGAAGAGATTATTCGCTTCCTCAAAAGAGAAGAGGAGTTTAAAGATCGTGATGATCTCATTGAAGCTGTCACAAATATTCTGTGGATTAGAACTTCCGGAAAATGTCCTGGAGCAAACAGACTCAGGGACAGTGAAAAAAAAGGCCGATGAAATTGCAGATCGGATCTTAACCTCGGGGTTTAAAACGGATATGTTAACCTCATATTTTTCATTTGCAGGATCACTTGACACTATTCTCAGTAAGTTCAGGTTTTATCTTTGGTATTTTATGTATCCCAGCCCCCATATCCATTCCGGGATATTTAAACTTCCGGATAAGTTGTTTTTTCTGATCAGGATCATTTCTCCTTTTTATCTGTTTTTTAACCATCTATCCCGATTAATCAGATCAAAACCGGGAAAGTAAGTAAAATCCTCTTTTCCTTTTATTAAAACATCCTGTTGACTTCCCTCCCCTTCTCTGTTACAAAATATTGTGAAAAAAACAGATGGATCAAATTGGTTCTGTACGGGGAGATAATTATAAAAAATACTGAATTAAACCCTGAATCAAAATATATCAGATCGGGCGAGATATCAGTCTCTTTAGTTGAAAACGGGGCAGTTCTATTCAATCCGGATAGTTTTAAAGAACAATATCTAAATCAGACAGCATTATTTATTTGGAAGAGTCTGAATGGGCAAAAATCGATCAGGGATATCGCTGATAATATTTTAAGAGATTTCAATTCTGCACCTGTTTCAGATGTTAATAATGATATTTCCACACTGGTTGGAGAACTGAAAGAGATCGGATTTGTCAGGGAATCGAAAGAGAATGAACGGATTAGTGATGAAGAATATCCGGATAAAAGAGATGGCCCGGAAAATTTTGATATATCATTAACGGGAAAATGTAATCTCCATTGTGACTATTGTTTTTATGCTGAGGAGATGCATAACAGGCCCGATCTCTCCAAAGAAGAATGGTTCAGTTTTTTTGATGAGCTTGGAAGCCTCGCTGTCCGCAACCTGACCCTTAGTGGTGGTGAATTATTTGTTCGAAAAGACCTCTGGGAGATCATCGATAATGTTATAAAAAACCGGATGAGATACTCAATTTTATCCAATGGGACGCTAATAACAGAAGATACCCTTAAACACTTTGAGTTCGGGAAAAGGAGGAGCAGACTTAATTCGATTCAGGTTTCCATTGATGGTTCGTGTGCCGAGATCCATGATAAGAGCAGAGGAGAAGGATCATTTGTAAAAGCTATCAATGGATTGAGATTGCTTAAGGATGCCGGCTTTCCTGTAACATCAAGGGTGACAATTAACAGATATAACGTTGACGACCTCGAAAATATAACAAAATTATTACTGGAAGATGTTGGGTTGAACGGTTTCGGTGTAAATGATGCAATCCCCATGGGAGCAGGCTGTGATAACCAGTCAGACATCACACTGCTTCCGGCCCAGCAATTAAACGCTATTAAGATCATGCATGAACTTGATGAAAGATATAAAGGGAGAATTAATGCTGCTGCCGGACCGCTTGCTAAATGGAAAATGTATGGAGAACTGGAACATGCCAAAGCTACCGGAGAGAAATCTGAAAGATTTCAAATGGGATATCTCACAGCCTGCGGTTGCATGTACAATAAATTGTCCGTTCATCACGACGGGGTAGTTTCTCCATGCAACATGTTGCCCGGGCTTGAAATGGGGAAGATAAATAAAGATTCAATAAAAACTCTCTGGAAGAATCATCAGGCCCTGAAAGATCTTAAAGAAAGAAGGAAAATCCCCATGAGTGAAGTTCCGGGATGTGAAAATTGTGAATGGGTGGAATTCTGCAATGGAAGTTGCCCCGGACTGCCGTATACAATTACCGGAAATCTAAATAAAGCAAATATGCATGATTGCTATCGGAAGTTCCTGAATGAGACGAAACTGAGTTCGTCTGATGTCCCCTGGTACAAATAATGTCCATGAAAATTGATGAAAACCTGAAATATTCGGTCCGGGAAGAGGTGGCAATAGAAGATTTCCCCGATATTTCTCTTTTATTCATGGCTGGCCAATTACGATTGCTCGAAATAAACAATACAGCAAAAATGGTACTGAATTTAATGAATGGACAGAAAAATATTAAGGAAGTTATAAGAAACATCTCAATTGAATTTGATATTGATGCAGAGAAGATCAGTCCGGAAATAAAAGATTTGATCGCATATATGATCTCTGAAGGTGTGATATATCCTGAAGTTAAATTAGTAAAAAATGGAGAAATAAATATGAGTGATTCAACTAAATTCATGGCCAATCCTGATGTGTCCTGCAGGATCGAGGATGAAGAGGGAGCGATATTATTCAATCCTGATTCGGACTCTACACAGGTTATCAATCCGATCGGACTGGATATATGGAAATCTATCGAGAGGAATCCGAGGACATTGTCAGAGGTTATATCTCATATTGTAGACATCTATGAAAATGTGCCAGCAGAAAATGTAGAAGAAGATGTCGAAGGTTTTATAATGAACCTGCACTCGAAAGGATTTATCGGGGAAGTTGTTGATGAAAAAGAATGATGTGAATAATATAGAAAAAAATAAAATGAAGACAATATTTGACCTGCCTGAGGGCGTTCCGCCTTTAAACACTTTTTACCTGTATATGACCACAGGATGTAATCTTTTCTGTCAGCATTGCTGGATAACTCCGAGCTTTGTAAAGGGGAAACCATCTCCCGGAGATTTCATTGACCTTGATAACCTCAAAGAGGCTGTTAAGGAAGGAAAAACACTTGGATTAAGAAGTGCAAAATTTACGGGGGGTGAACCGCTTCTTCATCCCCGGTTCCGGGAGGTTCTTGACTTTTTGAGTGATGAAGAGTTGAAATTGATAATGGAGACCAATGCTACATTGATTGATGCTCCTCTTGCAAAATATATGAAGGAAAACTCAAATCTCTGGTTCATTTCGACAAGTCTTGATAGTCATAGAGCAGAGTTCCATGACAAATTCAGAGGATCTCAGGGAGCTTTTGAGAAAACAAAAAAGGGAATAGAGCATCTGGTTAATGCCGGGTATAAACCTCAGATTATTATGTCCCCTCACAAAGGAAACATCAAAGATGTGGAAGAATTGGTGAAACTTTCTGTCTCACTTGGCGCCGGATCAGTTAAGTTTAATCCTGTTACTCCGAATGGCCGGGGAAAGAACATGTTTAAAGACGGGAAGACCCTCGACTTTGAAGAAGTGATGAATTTAGTCAGGTATGTCAAAGGAGAGTTGCAGGATAAAACTCCAATCCGGCTTCACATTTCATTTCCACCGGCACTGTTAACTATAAAAGAGATTATAAGATCAAATAATCGCGGTGGGCTTTGTAATGTCCGTGGAATTCTAGGGATATTGGGAAGCGGTGAAATGGCACTTTGCGGGATCGGGAGAAATATCCCTGAATTGTGTTATGGGAAGTTGGGAGAAGACAGTCTCAGAGAAGTGTGGATAAATCATCCTACACTTAAAAAGCTCAGAGAAGACCTGGCCGGTAATTATCCGGGATTATGTGGAGATTGTATACATGCCCACATGTGCCAGACTGAATGTGTGGCTGTTAATTATTCTCTCACCGGGAAACTGGTTCACCCTTATTATCTATGTGAAGACGCTGAGGAAAGAGGGTTTTTCCCTGATTCCAGAAGAAGGAGTTATAAATCTGAAAGTAATGGTGAATAGGAAAAAAGATCCATCTCCAATTGATAGTTCTTTCTTTCGTCTTCACGCATCCTCGATTGAAATTAATGGCAAAGCACTGGTATTTCTTGGACATTCTTCATCAGGAAAAAGTACTATTGCTCAAATACTTTCAAAAGAATACGATCTCGTTTCTGATGATAAAATAATTGTATTTAAAAACAATGGAGAATGGTTCATTAAAAATGGAGATGAGCAATCCAAACTCTCAGAGTATAAAGGAAATAAGCCAATTGCATCCGGATCATTTCCTGTTTTAGCTTTTGTCAGGATCTTTAAATCAGAAAGTAATGAAATCAATAAAATTGAATCTTCACTATTATGCAAATATCTTATCGATGCGGTTTTTGAAGTAGATAACCAGAGAAATAATTTTGATATTGATCTGCGGAAATATTGGTTCCATCTTGCCGGAGATTTTGCAAAAAGAATTCAGGGATGGGACTTTTATTTCAAGAAAGAAACAAATATAATTAATATTATTAACAAAA
>JAGLQR010000429.1 GCA_023136725.1 Candidatus Aminicenantota bacterium | reverse complement strand
CGGCACCTGCTGTTCCCACCGGCATGAAAACCGGTGTTTCTATATTACCGTTTTTTGTGGACAAGACGCCAGTCCTTGCTCCCGTCCCTCCATTGTCTTTATTCTTCAACTTAAACATTGTGATCCCCGCTGCAAACAATTTTAAAAATCTCTTCTGCAATACTATCCGGTTCTGTATACTCTCCCGAAACTTTCCCGTATTCACCTCCAGTCAACGAGGATGGAGAAACCATTGAAAAATTTATATCCGGGAACTCGCATTCATTGGAAAGGGTCAAAAGCCGAAGCCCCGCTTTGGCAATTGCATATGGAAGGATCTTCTTGTATGGTCTGATCTCTCCAACACCCTCAAATCCTATATTCACAACAGAATGGAGGTTCCCCGATTTGAGTAGATAAGAAGTTATCTCATTTGGCACTATCAGATTCCCGTGAAGATCTGAAATCAGGTCTGATGATGTGATATCTGCAGTACTCTTATAGGTTATAGGACCGTAATTATTGATCAAAGCTGTACATTCTTTTAATTTATCTTTATTGCAATCAAGAAAATTTCTTGTTTTTTCAATTGTGGAAAAATCTCCGGGAAGCCATTCGCAAATATCTGAACCGGCACCTTTGTTCCTGTTATAGTGGGCAAATACAAACCACCCGCCATTTGTAAATTTTTCAACCAGGCTTCTACCGAGAAGCCCTGAAGCTCCGGTTATAAATACTTTGTTATTCACAAATATATCCTGCAATTCCTGTTTTAATTTCCTGTCCTATCCATGAACAGCCTGAATGTATTATCCATCAACATTGCCACTGTCATAAGGCCGACACCGCCCGGGACAGGAGTGTAGAAAGATGATTTCTTAAATGCCTCAGGATGGATATCGCCTGTGATCGCATATCCTTTTTTTCCAAATTTTTCAATTTCCTGTGTAGTGCAGAATTCTTCTGCTTCTTCACGGGTATCGACCCTGTTTATCCCTACATCGATAAGAATTGCTCCATCCTTAACCATGTCAGCCTTTACAAAACCGGGGCTCCCGATGGCCGAAACGATCATATCTGCCCCGGAAAGTATATCCGGTATATTTTTTGTTCTCGAATGGCAGATAGTTACAGTAGCATTTCGATTGGTCAGCATACTTGCCATTGGTTTTCCGACAATATAGCTCCTCCCCAGAACCACACAATTCATCCCGGTAACATCAATATTGAATTCATCGAGCATTCTGACAACACCGGAGGGAGTACATGGATATATGTTTGTCCTTCCCAGCATTATTTTCCCGAGATTTACAGGATGGAATCTGTCAACATCCTTTTCCGGATTGATCATGTCAAGATATTTCCAGGTGTCAAATCCATCAGGGAGAGGAAGTTGTACAAGTATTCCATCCGTTTTATCATCTTTGTTGAGATTGGAAATTACTGAAGCCAACTCTTCATCAGAAACAGAACTTTCAAGTGAGATCACCTCAGATCTGAATCCCAGTTTTTTTGCTTTCCGCTCCTTGCTTCTGACATAGATAGCCGAGGCGGGATCATCTCCCACTATTACAACCGCAAGTCCCGGAGGCCTGCCGGCTTTATTAATTAATGGAGCTGATTCTATTTTAATATTTTCGAGAACCTTAGCTGACACTATTTTGCCATCGAGTATTTCCATTTTTCCTCCAGTCCGGTACATATTACAATTCTATTATAACATCGGCAGAGAAGACTTTATATAAATTAAATAACCGGTATCAGTCCAGCATGTGTGTTATCAGTCCGGACCTTAGTTTCGGTTCGAACCATGTACACTTCGGAGGCATGATATTGCCTGAGTCGGCAACATCGAATAATTCCTCAAT
>JAGLQR010000428.1 GCA_023136725.1 Candidatus Aminicenantota bacterium | reverse complement strand
CACAGGCTTCAGCACCCGATGAAAGTTGAAAAGATCGAATATGCTTTTATTGTACTTGGATTATCCTTTATTGCAGAGGGTTTTGCTTTCATGAAGGCCAATAAGAAGGTCAATCTGGAAAGGAAAGGCGAGCCGATCTTAGCTTATTTGAAAAAAACAAAAAAATCTGAACTACTCGTTGTATTCCTGGAAGATCTTGCTGCTCTAACAGGGCTTTCAGTTGCTATAGTAGCACTCTTACTTCAGCATTTCACAGGAATATTGATATTTGATGGAATTGCATCCATATTGATCGGTATTATACTTGCGGTAGTAGCATTCTTTCTGGGGAATGAGACAAGGTCACTATTGATAGGAGAGAGTGCTGATCCGCAACTCATTTATAAGATAAACAGCATATTCAGGAGTGAAGAAAATATTGAAAGAGTGATCCATCTGAGATCATTGCAATTGGGGCCGGAAGATATCCTTCTTGCTGTTAAGATCGAGTTCGACCACCGGCTGAATATAAAAGAGATCAGTAATCTTATTAACGGGATTGAAGCTGAGATCCGATCTGACCATCCAATGGTTAAGAAGATCTATATAGAGCCGGATATTTACAAAGAGAATTACTAATAAATTCCAGACTCTTTTTGTGAGGAAAATATCATATTGTAAGAAAGAAAAGCGTATGATATATTCATAATATGAAAGCAAGGATCATACAATTCTCACCTGTATTGGGCAATATTGAAGCAAATTTTGAATATCACAATTTAAAGATCATTGAGGCTGTTAAAGATGGGATAGATCTGATAATTTTCCCTGAGCTCAGTCTTTCAGGTTACCAGTTAAAAGATATTATTTTCGATATTTCCCGGGAAAGAGTTGATAAAGTGTTAGTTGGTTTAATGGAACTCAGTAAAAATATTGATATTGTTGCAGGCCTGCCGTTTGAGGAGAGTCCCGGGATGATCTATAATTCTGCGATTTATTTTTCCGGAGGGGTGATAATTCACAATCATAAAAAGGTTCAATTGCCGAATTTCGGGATTTTTGAAGAAGAGATGATCTTTAAGGCAGGAGAGAATTTCAAGACTTTCAAGATCGGAAATTTTAATGCCGGGATATTAATCTGCAGAGAAATACTTTTTCCTGTTAATGCATATCTGTATTTCCTTCAGAATACCGATATTATCATTGCCATTTCCAACAGTCCTCATAGAGGTATGGGGAAGGACGGGTTCAGTTCTCATAAGCTATGGGAACGTCTCGGAGAAGTTTATTCAATTAATTTTCATCAGAATTTTATATTTTGTAACAGGACCGGATTTGAAGATGGAATCGGATTCGGTGGAGGTTCATTTTATGCAGCACCCGGAAAAGGTATAATTAATATGGGGAAATATTATGAAGAACAGGTTATTGATATGGTTATAAATGAGGATGATATAAGGAGATCGATGATAAATTCGAATTATCTCAGAGATGAAAAACCTGATATAATATTAAAAGAATTGAACAGGATCATTCATGGCTGAAATAAACTTCAAGATAACAACAGATATAATAGTAAGGTTTATCTCGGATTCTATCAGAAAGAATGGATTCACCAATGGTATTATTGGTGTTTCCGGAGGGATAGATTCTGCTATTGTCCTTGATCTTACCGTTAAAGCCTTAGGGAAGGATAATACTTTTGCATTGTTGATGCCTTTTCGAACATCTTCCCCTGAGAGCCTTTCGGACGGACGGTTTATTTGTGATAAATTGGGCGTTAAGTATGAGATCATTGATATAACTCCTTCAATTGATCCCTATTTCGACAAATACCCGACTGAAAATAAAACACTTATCGGGAATAAGT
>JAGLQR010000427.1 GCA_023136725.1 Candidatus Aminicenantota bacterium | reverse complement strand
CTTTCCCCTCAAGTTGAAGAGTTACCGGAGGTTTAATATCTGACACAAAAGGTTCTATGATTTTTTCTTTATCGCCACTCACATAAAGATCAAACTCTTTTTTCAACGCGCTGTTTCCCGGCAGAAGTGATAGTGCAATTTTGTATTCGTTAATAGATGATTCCCTTTTCCCTTTTTCCTTCAGATCTCTGGCCAGAGCCAAATGATAATAATATCCATAAAGTTTGGCTCTCTGCAAAAGGGTTTTTATGGAAGAATTCCCCGGATCCTTCTTGAGGGCGCTTTTATAGTATATTATTGCATCATCATATTTCCCGGAATTTACGAGTTCTAGTCCCTTCTTTTTATAAACAGAATTAACTGAACATCCCATAAATATGATCAGAGGAATGATAAGCAGAATAAATCTTCCATAATATCTTCCGTTTTTAATTAGCATTTCTCTCTCCTTTCTTTAAAACAGAGACCTCACTGGATTCAATTTCCAGCACAATCTTTTTCTCCAGAATTTTTTTCACTAAAATATTTCCCGGGATCCTGTCCCCTTCCCTTGAGATATAAAATTGCCCGTTAACTTTAAGAAGTGCAAATATCCGGCTTTCCTTAATAAGGAATCCCTCATAAAATACCGAAGCTATCACTCTCGTTTCCGCTTCTTTGCTCTGCTTCATTAATTCAGCCTTTTTGTTTTCAGCTTTCCTTGAAGCAATACTCCCTTTCCGGAATTTGTTTGTTTTTTGAGGAGAAAATATATTTCTTTTGATTTCAAAATGTAACTTCCCATGTTTCTTGACCTTTGATGATTTTATAAGTTCACTACTCAATAGAAATGGAATTAAAATCAAAAGAATTGCTGCAATAGTTTTACCTGACAAGATAGACCTCCAATTTAAAATCACCCCTTATGTCTGATCCTGAACCTGTCATTTTAACAGAACGAAAATATACAATTTTATCTATCCTGCTAATTTCATAAATTAACTTTTTAAAGCTCTCATAATTGCCGGCAAGTTTCATTGATATCTTGACCTTAATATACTCATTTTTCAGTGCTTTTTTATATTCAATCCGGAAATTTTTCTTTGAAATTGAATTTCTATTGATCAATAGTTCAAGATTTTTTCTGAAATTGGAGAAATCTTCAAATTTGAGTACCATGTTATTTTTAAATTCAAGATACTCCTTTTCAATATTATCCCAGTCTTTCATATTATTTCTAAGTGTGGCAAATTTTTTTTCAGAGATCTCATGTATTTGCTTCTCTTCTGTCAGATCTTCAAGTGAACTTGTTTTTACAGAAGAGTAGATGAATGATATTGATAATAGAATTAATGATATAGCAAAAAGCATTAACATAAAATTTGAAATAATTACTTCTTTTCTCATTTTTTTAATGTAATCCTTAATTTTGACCTGTAAACTCCACCATTTTCACTTTCAGCTGCAATAACGAGATTATTCCCGATCAGCTCCCGGTACAATTCATATAGTTTTTCAATTGAATATGAACTGACTGAGACTGTTATTTCTCCTTTCCTGCTTGAATCCATTAAAATATCATTCAACTGAACCATATCAGGCAGTATTTCTTCAAAATATTCCAACCGTTTTATGAATGGAAATACTTTTGCGTCAATAACAGAATTAGCAAATGTAACCCGTTTATTCCATTTACTCTTAATCTTTTTAATTCTTTCTCCGAAGAGTTTTTCACTTTCGGTTATCTTCTGATGTTCAGTGTCATAATACTTTTTTTGATCAACTTTCTCTTCTAAATTCAGGTTTGTATCAATAATGTTACTAATCCCTATGTATAAAAGGAGAAATGAGATCAGGAATGTCATGGAAATT
>JAGLQR010000426.1 GCA_023136725.1 Candidatus Aminicenantota bacterium | reverse complement strand
ACAGTTGCCTGGAGATTTGACATCAATATAGCTGCCGGCAATCCTTTCCCGGAAATATCACCAAGACAAAAAGCTAATTTGTTTTCTGTTAATTTAATGAAATCAAAATAGTCCCCGCCAACAGCTTTGGCAGGAATACTTTTCCCCACAATATCATACCCGGGTATGACCGGAGACTCCTTTGGAAGCAGGTTCATCTGAATGTTGTATGCCATCTTAAGTTCTTCCTGAATACTGAAAAGCATCTTTTCTTCTTCCAGAAGCCTTGTATTTTCTATCACCTGTGCAGATTGGGTGGCAATTATTGAAAGCATCCTTTTATCACTGTCACTGAATCCTTCATCTGATAATTTATTAAAAAGGGCAACAAGCCCTATCATATTGCCTTTAGCAATCAACGGGACACAGGCAAGCGATTTTATCCTGAACTTTACATCCCCCTTTTTCATGAACTGTTTATCATTTTCAAAATCATTGATTATCAAAGGTTTCTTGTTATTTATCATCCAGCCTGACAATTGTGAATCCAGCCTGAAAGGGAGCATACCTGTTGCTGAATCTCCCTTTCTTATCATTGTTTTAAAGGGGACTCCCTCATCTTTTTTATTCAATAACATTACTGCAGCTTGCTCAACTTTCAAATGTTTTATACATTTGTCTATTATCAACTGCAGTATCTTGTCCAGGGACAGAGTGGAACTTATTGCAATGGATATTTCATTAAGGATTGACAACTCATTTAAGGCTCCCCTCAGATTTTTGTTCTCTTCCTTAATTTTATTAATATCTGAGGAATTTTCCGAAATATCCATTTTATCTAATTATATATACTTTAATATATGATTTTTCAACAAAAATGATCACATCATAATACCCGGAGTACAAAACACTGTTATTATTCTCTATGATCTTTACTCCTATTGTTTCTTAATACCTCTTCTGTCTATTAATCCCTGAAGCATATAAATCTGCCATAAATCACGACTTGTTGTATGAAGGAATCTTCTTACGATAAGTATTCCTGTTCTACCTATACTTTTTTTAAGATACTCGAATTCACGGAATTTATTTTCAACATCTATATTACGCTTAACCCTGAAACCACTCTCTTTCATTAACAGGGTTCCTTTTGCACTAATAGATAATTCCACAAAAATTCTCATATAGCATAAGATATCAGCCAGAATCTCACCGGAAATTTTGCTTTTAAGAGCGATCAACTGATCACCTATTCTGGAATTAAGTACTTTTCCTGAACGGATCATTTCGAGGATCTGTACATCTGAATCAAATCCTATACCAAGCCATTTTTTCAACAATTTTTCACTGGTCTCAAAGGAAATATATAAGAGAATTGGGAATAGTATTAAGATCAGCAATGTGGATAGGACCGGGGTAAGCAGGAAAAAATTGAACAGAGAGTGAATTATAATTGCCATTGACAGACCAGGAATAAAATTCAGGATATTCGTATTGTTTTTCCATTCACAAATATTCTTGGATATGATTGCTGCCAGAGATACAGTTCCACCATGAAGAATTGCAGTTCCAAATCCCCTTATCAGCCATATCAGAAGATTTGATTCTGGAACAAATTGTAAATAGTATAAGTTCTCAATTACTGAAAAACCTGCTCCTACAGAAAATCCTATAATGGCAGAATCCACTACAAATCCAACCTTATTGCTTTTTATTATAAATACCAGAAAGGTAAATTTGAGTGATTCTTCGATGAAAGGGGCAGCATACCTCTGAAAATATACAGGATCTATCTTTATAGTAGTGAGAAGCCAGTGATTGATCAGATAAGCCGGGAAGGCAATAATACATCCGAAGAAGAGTGAGATCAGAATTGCTCCCGGTT
>JAGLQR010000425.1 GCA_023136725.1 Candidatus Aminicenantota bacterium | reverse complement strand
CCTTCAGTTCATTGTTGATCGGCCTCACCATACTTCTGATGAAGGGCATGAGCGGTTTTCTTATGATCCTGAAAACCTTCTTCATGAGCCCTTTCGGTCCGCTTCCTCCATCCGACTCCAGTTCTATGGATGGCGGGTCATAATTTTTTACTATTTCATCATTGAAGAGGTGTTGTTCGTAAACGTTGGGGATCTCCAGGAAATCGGGGAGGGGCTGAAGTTCCATATCCTCTATTTCATCGATCTCTTTTTGTTTCAACACTCCGGAATTCTTCTTTTCCTCTATTCGTTTTTCGATATACTCCATGATCTCATTGACATCTATATCTTCTCCGGCAGTTATGAACGGAAGGTCTTTCTTTTTTTCTGAATCTGACATAAAGACTCCTTAAAAAAAAACACGCCTGGAGGGACTTGAACCCCCAACCTATCGATTCGTAGTCGAGCACTCTATCCATTGAGCTACAGGCGCATAATTAGTTTCATTATATATTGAATTGCAATACAATTCAAGGATATGTAAACTGCAGCAATTTCTAAATAATACAAAATATTTGTGATTTTATTGATAAAAAATCTACGATTACTTATATTCAGAATAATCAGATCTTCCGGAGGTTAACAATGAACGATGTAAAGAAGAATGTTGCAGAAAAAATGAACAGGAGAGCGTTCATAAAGAAAAGCTCAATAATCGGAGCTGGTGTGGTAATGTCCCCGCTGCTTGCTGAA
This sequence comes from Candidatus Aminicenantota bacterium, assembly GCA_023136725.1. GTDB lineage: Bacteria > Acidobacteriota > Aminicenantia > UBA2199 > UBA2199 > UBA647. The sequence continues at coordinate 1,136 of JAGLQR010000425.1, read as the reverse complement.
AAGCGGAAAAATCATTTAACTAAACCGGGTGTAAAAAAAGTGCCGCCTATTGAAAATATAAGGATCGGTTTTGTCGGTGTCGGAGGGATGGGTTCTGCACACTGCAGGAATTTTCTGGGAATTCCCGGAGCTGAGATACGCGCTGTATGTGATATTGTCCCCGAGAAAGTAGAACAGATACAAAAATGGTGTGTTGAAGCGGGATTCGAAAAGCCGGCAGGTTATTCAAGAGGAAAATTTGATTTCCAGCGTATGTGTGAAAGAGATGACCTGGATCTGGTTATAACTGCAACTCCATGGAAATGGCATGTCCCCGTTGCTGTTGCTGCAATGAGATCCGGGAAGCATATGGCTATTGAAGTTCCGGCAGCTTTAACCCTGGATGGATGCTGGGAGCTGGTTGAGACTGCGGAAAAAGAAGAAAAATATTGCGTAATGCTGGAAAACTGCTGTTACGACAGGAGTGAACTCGCAGTGTTAAATATGGTGAGAAAGGGGTTATTCGGAGAGCTTATTCACGGTGCAGGAGGGTATCTTCACGATCTGAGAAAGATAAAGTTCAGTAATGAAGGTGAAGGGTTGTGGCGGATAGATCATTCTGAAAGGAGGGATGGTAACCTTTACCCGACCCATGGCCTGGGCCCTATTGCTGAATGTATGGATATCAACAGAGGGAATAATTTTGAATATATGATATCCATGAGTTCAAAGTCCCGCGGCCTTAGCGAATTTGCCAATAAAGAATTTGGGAAAGATAGTCCTCAGGCAAAGATGAAGTTCAAACTTGGTGATGTAAATGTGAGTCTAATCAAAACGTATAAAGGTGAAACTATAACTTTATATCATGATTGCAATCTTCCCAGGCCTTATAGCAGAATAAATATGATCCAGGGTACAAAGGGGATTTTTGAAGGGTATCCCGACAGGATATATATCGAAGGACTGAGTTGGACAGACGATAAATGGGAGGATTTTGACAGATATTTGCATGACTACAAACATCCTCTCTGGAAAGAAATGGGGGGAAGTGCCACAGGAGCAGGACATGGCGGAATGGATTACCTGGAAGATTTCCGGCTGATCGATGCTTTAAGAAAAGGGCGGCTTCCTGATATGGATGTTTATGATGCTGCACT
>JAGLQR010000424.1 GCA_023136725.1 Candidatus Aminicenantota bacterium | reverse complement strand
AATTCAACACCATAGTTGATCAACAGAGATGCATATTCAGGAAAATATTTTAACTTTGCAAATGGATATAGGTTGAATAGATTAGTAAAGACAGATTCGATCAGCTCTTTGTCAAAGATTATATTTCCAGCAAGCATCTGGTCTCTCCAGACTGTCGAGAAGATAATATTAAGCCTGGACAATCCTCCCTTCAATCTGAATCCGGGGATGGTTTTTGCCGAAAGGCTGGAATCCGGCCTCCCGGAATAATTCCAGGGTGTGTTCTTTGAAGAATCTTCAAAATCATGCAGCCTTACAAGGTTGGGATTAATAAATATTCTTAACCGGTCTGTTTTTGCATTTATTGCATATGCTATTGTGACCAGATAATTCTTAAGATGGGGGAACAGGTATTTGTTCCGGAATTTCTCAACAAGTTTTTTTATTTCTATAATGGAGTTCCCTCCGGAGATCAGGGACTGCAATTTCCTCAAATCTTTGTTAAGCTCGGTTCTTTTATAAGACATGACACGCATCCTTATAAATCTCGGAGCCTCATCACTTATTTCAGGATGGGAGAGCCGCTGGAAAAGGTCAACTATTTTATTATATCTTGATTTTTTTGCCGCTTGTTCGGAAGATGGGAGCCTGTTGAACAGGTCATTGAACTCAAAAACTGTTGAGAGATGTATTACTTCCTGTGAAGATATGATCTTGTTAAGGGACTCTCTCAGAATATTTTTGTTCATCAACTCATAATCCGAGGTATAAAGTTCTACAATTTCATTTTCAATACCGGTTAGTAAATATCCGAAGAACCTGCCGTCAATATAATTTTTTCTGAGGGGGATCTTCATGTTTTTATTCAGGTATTTGAAGAGATGATTGATAAACTTGCTTTTATCAAGCGGTATGTTTATCAAATCTGTGACAAGCAGATCAAAATCATATCCATTGGGATGATATTTTGATGAAAATGATAATATCTCAAAAAGAGATTGATAGATAGCCGTAAACATCGCCCTGTCATTCACTCCCAATTTTTCGATAGTTTTTATCCAGGTGAAGAGTTTCTTTACAGTTTCTTTTTCGATGATATTTATTTTTTCAATATAATCATTAAGAATATTATATTTGTCATATCCGTCATAGAAAAGTTTGAGAGTTTCTTCACTTATCAACTCAGGCCTGTCCTGGAATTTCGAATAAATAGAGACAAATTTTGAGACAGGAGATACATGGCCGTTACTTCTCTTTTTTTTCATCAATTCCTGAATAAACATGAAGTACAGGTCATTCTTAGTGGCAGATTTTTCTATACGCAGGGGAGTTTTTTTGCTTTCAAGCATTTTGATCCAATCTTCTATCTCCCCAGGAAAAGTTACCTCTCCATCCTTTACATCAAGTGCATACATGAGTTTGATGAACCCCGGGTTCCGTAATCTGGCAAACCTGTTTTCAGCTATGTCCTCATTTTTTCCCAGTATAATCAGGTCATAGACCTTCTTCATTTTTAATATGTCCATGTCGAAAAGTATCGGTTTCAATCTTGATTCCGGAATAAAAAATGAAAATGAATAGAGGTAGTTTAATTTCCCGCCATCTTTTGTAGCAATGTTTCTAAGGAATGATATATTCGAGTTTGAATATTGAACACCTGCGAGAGATGACCAGAACCCTGCCCATTTTTCGCCTCCCGGAAACAGAAGTTTCCCGTTATTTGTTCTTAATGCAGTTGAAAGGTTGAACATACCAAGGAGGAATTGTTTGTCAGAATATATAATTCTCCATGCGTTGCCTTTCGGTGCGAGTCTTGAAATATAATTTATATCACTCTCTGAGAGCCTGTAGAGAATTCCCAATAATATGGAGAATTGCTTGTTTGTAGTTATA